>JAYTSC010000440.1:0-3764 GCA_043745885.1 Bacteroidota bacterium
AAATAAATTTCCGTTGTATGAAACTGTTAGAAAACTTATTGATAATTGGGAAATAAAACTAGGTAAAAAGGTAAGCCTGATTGTTGCCCATACGCATGCCCATGCAGATCATACGGCCGCAGATGCTCAATTTAAAAATAAAGAAAATACAACTGTTGCAGGATTAACGGTTGACGAGGTAAAGTCTTTTTTTAAAATTGAAAACTGGCCTTTTAAAAATAGTACCGTTGATTTAGGAGATAGAATCCTTGAACTCATACCAATACCAGGCCATCAGGATGCATCGATTGCAGTGTATGATTACGAGACAAAAATATTGTTATCCGGAGACAGCTTTTACCCTGGTAGGTTGTATATACGCGATTGGCAATCTTTTAAATTAAGTATGCAGCGGTTAACTGAATTTACAAACAACCATAAAATATCTTACATCATAGGTAATCATATAGAAATGACAAATCAACCCGGAAAAGATTATCCGACAGGAACAACATTTCAGCCTGTTGAACACATTTTGCCGTTAAAGGTCAGGGATCTTAAAGAACTTAATAAAGCACTAATTAAAATTGGAGATAAGCCACGGTATGAAGTTCACGACAGTTTTATTATATTCCCTAAATAAGCTATAAAACCCACGATACTTGACCCCCTGCCGACAATAGGATTTACAGCTATTTTGCGATGGCGGATGGGGTTCTATACTGACGGTTTTTACACCTTGAAACTGATTACTTAAAATATATGAGGATAAAATGGAAGATCACTTTTTTAAAATTGGTAAGTCAAAATTTGATGAGAAACTTTATGAAGAAGCGATTTTTCATTATTCATTAGCACTGGATATAAATCCTGTTCATGTGCCATCTTTATACTTTATGGCTTATTCCAATTGTAATATTAATATGCAAAAACTAGCCTTACCCTTTTCAGATAAGGTAGTGTAGCTTGCACCTGATTGGTACGCATTTATGCATAGAGCTGAAGTCAATTCTAGCTCGACAGTTAATCAGAGGGTCGTCTGTTCAAGCCAGACAGGGTGGGGAGGGGAGCCCGATAATCAGCTACTTACAGCAAAATGCAGGTGATTTTTTTATGTCCCTGCCATATTGGTGCCCGTTTTTTATTTTGAAATGAAAAAGGAGCTGAAAGGGTGGAATGAAAGAATTACATTTAAATAACAAAACACGACACACCTGATTTGTCTACTTTCTTTAACCACATACAAGTAAACACTACAAAGACAACTAAAGGAACTAATATGGATATTAAAATCACCAAAACAGAAAACTCCAAACTGAAGGATATAGACTTTAACAATATTCCGTTTGGCAAGTATACTTCAGACCATATATTTATTATGGATTATGACCATGGTCAATGGAGTGATTTCAGAATTGTTCCTTATCAAAGTTTACAGCTCGACCCACAATCTAAAGCTCTGCAATATTGCCAATGCATTTTTGAAGGCCTGAAGGCAACCATTGGTGCGGATGGCACCCCAAAATTATTGCGCCCCAGTTTAAATATTGAACGGTTTAATCTTTCAGCGGAACGTATGTGTATGCCTGCGGTGCCTGGCGAACTGTTTTTATCAGCCTTAAAAGCAATTACTCATTTAGAAATAAACTGGATTCCTACAACAGAAGGAAGTGCGTTATACCTGCGCCCCACAATGATAGCCACTGAAAGTTCGTTGGGGGTAATTCCATCAAGTACGTACACATTTTATATTTATGCTGCTCCTGTTCAGCCCTATTTTACAGCCCCGGTAAAATTAGTTACTGAAAAAACATTGATAAGGGCAGTGCCCGGAGGCACAGGTGAAGCTAAAACTGGAGGCAACTATGCAGGTTCTTTTAAGGCCGGTCAGTTAGCAAAACAAAAGGGTTTCGATCAGGTTATCTGGCTTGAAAGCCCTCATTTTAAAAAGATACAGGAAACAGGTATGATGAATTTGTTTTTTGTTATCGGCAATACGGTTTTAACACCAGATCTTAGTGGCGCAATTTTAAAAGGCACAACCCGTACTTATTTTATTGATATTCTTAAAGAGAAAAATATAAAGGTGGAGATAAGGGATATTTATATTGATGAAATTATAGAAGCATACCAAGATGGAAATTTAAAAGAAGCTTTTGGTTCGGGCACTGCAGCGGTGGTTTCTCATATCTCAGAAATTACACATGGCGATGTATGTATGACTTTGCCAAACACTAAAGAAGCTGACATCAGCCATATGTTGTATAAAGAAATAAATGGGTTAAGAGCAGGAATAATTGAAGACAAACGCAGTTGGTTAGTGCCGGTTTATTAAATGTTTTAAATCATTAAATCAAATAATAGTTATGCAAAAAATTAATTGGAGTGATATCCCTGTTGAACAGGTAAATCCAAAAATGAAAAGACAATTCATTCATGGAGAAAAAGTAATGATTGCTAAGATGGAGTTTGAGGATGGGTTTACTGTCCCCTGGCATTCCCACGATAATGAACAAATAACTGAAGTGCAGGAAGGCGTACTTCGTTTTTGGTTTGATGATGATGAAGATAATTCTATTGATTTATTGCCTGGCGAAGCAATGATTATTCCGGGTAATCGCAGGCACAAAGCTTTAATGATTGGCAAGGTGATAGAAACCGACACTTTTGCGCCACCACGGCAAGATTGGATTGATGGCTCAGATAATTATTTGAGAAAGTAGTTGGTAAAAATAAATACAGAAATATAAATTACAAAGATGGATTTAGGAATTCAAAACAAAGTTGCCTTAATACTAGCATCAAGTAAAGGCTTGGGTAAAGCTGTTGCAATTGAATTGGCAAAAGAAGGTGCAAAAGTTATCATATGCGGTACTGATGCAGCAGCATTGGCAACAACTAAAGCCGATATTGAAGCCATTGCACCAAATAAGGTAGCATCGTTTGTTTGTGATATTACTGATGAAGGCCAACGTAAAAACCTTGTTGCACAAAGTGTAAAAGCTTTTGGTAATATTGAAATTTTAGTAACAAACACCGGTGGTCCTGCAGCCGGTGCATTTGAACAATTTAATTTAGATGATTGGAAACACCTCTATAATTTATTGTTCTTAAGTGCTGTTGATATTATTCAACAGGTGTTGCCAGGTATGAAGGAAAAAGGTTTCGGGCGTATTTTAACCATAACTTCTGTTGCCGTTAAACAACCTGCCGACAACCTAATTTCATCAAATGCTGTACGAACAAGTTTATTGGGTTTAGTAAAAAGCCTGTCTAACGAAGTAGCTATTCATGGCATCACGGTAAATAATTTGTTGCCGGGATACACGAATACAAACCGGCTCGAAAATCTTATTCATAAAAATCCAAAAGTAAACGAGGTAAAAGATACCATCCCGATGAAACGGTTTGGAACACCCGAAGAGTTTGCCGCCGCCGCCGCATTCTTAGTAAGTGAACGGGCAAGTTATATTACAGGTCAGTCATTGGCAGTTGATGGAGGGTGGATTAAGGGGCATTAATTTATAGTACTTCGGAGTTCACTCACAACGCAGTGATGCAGTAACTGTAAATCGTCAGCATAAAGTGGACAAAATATAGTCTAAATTAGTAGATAGTTTCCATCATTAATTGATATGGAACAGAAGGGATTGGTTTCTTAAATTTACACCTATGTTTAAGTTGATAGTCATAGAAGTTAGTTTAGATGATACAGTGTAAAATCCACTTGAATTGATCCCCTACCGCCAATAAGATTTACAGCTATTTTGCAATAACGGATGGGG
>JAYTSC010000441.1:0-3327 GCA_043745885.1 Bacteroidota bacterium
CCAAATTTTTAAACCAGGCCAGGGAGATGAAATAAATCCGGATACGCGCCCATTTCAGTTTGGGGATATGCTGGAGCAGATTGATTTTACAGAAAGTATTCGCAATGCACAGATTAACCATGGTATCGAGAGTTTTTCAATGCAAGAGGATGATTTGCAGATTCGGGAAAGCGATTTTAAAACGCAAACCTCAACAATTTTGATGATTGATATCTCTCATTCCATGATTTTATACGGTGAAGACAGAATAACGCCTGCAAAAAAAGTAGCCATGGCTTTGTGTGAACTCATCACTACCAAATATCCCAAAGACACAATAGATATCGTAGTATTTGGTAATGATGCATGGAGTATTGAGATAAAAGATCTTCCTTATTTACAAGTTGGACCCTACCATACCAATACGGTTGCCGGATTAGAATTGGCCATGGATTTGTTACGTAGACGAAAAAATCCGAACAAACAGATATTTATGATTACGGATGGTAAACCTACTTGTTTAAAAATAGGTAAAAAATATTACAAAAACAGTTTTGGCCTAGACAGAAAAGTAGTAAACCGATGTATCAACCTTGCAGCACAATGCAAGAAATTAAAGATACCCATTACCACTTTTATGATTGCTTCAGACCCTTACTTGCAAAAATTTGTACAAGAATTTACTGAAATGAATAATGGAAAAGCTTTCTTTGCTTCATTAGATAAATTGGGTGCTTTTATTTTTAAAGACTTTGAAAGCGGGAAAAGAAAAACGGTTTATTAAATGTGAATGCGGCAATCGCTAATAAATAATCTATAATAAATGAACATCGAAAAATAAATTATTTTAACCTCGACCTATCAGCAAAATGGAAATTAAAAAAATAAAAACACTTGGGCAACTAAAGAAAAGCGGGTATCAAGCCAAATCGGTTAAAGAAGAAATAAGAAATAATTTGATCAGTACTATACAAAAAAAAGAAAATCCTTTTACCGGCATTTTGGGTTATGAGGATACGGTAATTCCGGATACAGAAAGAGCTTTGCTAAGCAGGCATAATATTTTGTTTCTCGGTTTAAGGGGTCAGGCAAAAACCCGGATGGCACGCCAAATGATTGATCTGTTGGACGAATACATCCCCATTATTGCGGGTAGTGAAGTAAATGATGATCCACTAAAACCACTGAGCAAATTTGCCAAAGATCTAATCGTAGAATATGGAGAAGAAACACCTATTCAATGGGTTCATCGTAGTGAGCGTTATGGAGAAAAATTAGCCACACCGGATGTAAGTGTAGCAGATTTGATTGGTGATATCGATCCCATTAAAGCCGCCAATCTGAAGCTCAGTTTTGCCGACGAAAAAGTAATCCATTATGGTATTATCCCTCGAAGTAACCGGGGCATATTTGTAATCAATGAATTACCCGATTTGCAGGCAAGAATACAGGTAGCACTTTTTAATATTTTACAAGAAGGGGATATTCAGATACGCGGATTTAAACTTCGGATGCCATTAGATATTTTATTTGTATTTACCGCAAACCCCGAGGATTATACCAATCGAGGAAGTATTGTAACTCCATTAAAAGATAGAATTGAAAGTCAGATATTAACCCACTATCCAAAAGATATCGAAACTTCATTGGCAATTACTGAACAAGAGTCTGATATTTTGGATGTACAAAAGGAAAAAGTAGAAGTCAGTGACCTTATTAAAAGATTAGTTGAGCAGGTAGCTTTTGAGGCAAGAGCAAATGAATATGTAGACAAGAAAAGTGGGGTTAGTGCCAGGTTAACCATTGCTGCTTATGAAAATGCAGTTAGCAGTGCAGAAAGAAGAGCCCTTATTCATCAGGAAGATAAAACGCAAGTATGGGTTAGTGATCTTTCCGGTATTATTCCTTCTATTACCGGTAAAATTGAATTAGTATATGAAGGTGAACAAGAAGGTCCTTACCAGGTGGCTGTAAATTTATTGGATAAATCTATTCGTACACAGTTTATCACCTATTTTCCGAATCCGGAATCAGTAAAGAAGCGGCGGGCAGCAGGTAAAAAATCTGCAGATGAAAAAGAACCTGAGAGTCCCTATAAATCCATCACAAAATGGTTTGATAGTGGCAACCACCTCGATCTTTTGCTGGATATGAAAGATGCTGATAAAATTGCAGCGTTATACAAAGTAGATGGTCTTTACGGCTTTGTTAAAAAATACTATCCACAGGCAAAACCGCATGAGAATGCATTGTTGATGGAATTTGTGTTACATGGATTATCCGCTTATTCAATCATCAGCAAAAAAATGATTGATGGAAAAATTGAATTCAAAGATTTGATGGGAAGTATGATGAATCTTGGTTCATTAGGTACCCATGAAGAAGATGAATTTAATGAGGATGATTACCAATAATGCTTATTTGATTCGCCTTAATTTTTTATCCTTATCTAGTTCGGTAAGAATATTTTTCAGTAAATATTCTACTTTCTTTTGCCATAGGTTGTCTGATTAAATTTGAAACTATGCTAAATAAAAGTAAAAAATACGATCAAATTATTTCATCATCCAATCAAATTGCTGTTTAAATAAACGCTTTCAATTTCTCAACCACTTTATCGATTTCTTCTTTTGTATTGTATTTGCTAAACGAAAAACGGACCGTTACCTGATTTGGATTGTTGTTAATAGCTCTTATAACATGAGAGCCCTGATCTGCCCCACTGGTACAAGCACTGCCACCACTGGCACAGATATGATTGATGTCCATGTTAAATAGTATCATCTCACTTTTTTCTGTTTTTGGGAAACTGGCACTTAACACTGCATATAAACTATTGCCCAGTGGATCACCATTAAAAGTTACTCCTTCAATGTTTTGAATTAACTGATCCATCATATACTTCTTCAGCCCTGAAATGTATGGGTTATCCTGCTCATGGTTATCGGTAGCCAATTGAAGCGCTTTAGCAAATCCAACAATTCCATATAAATTTTCGGTACCGGCTCGCATATTTCTTTCCTGACTACCGCCATTGATGAAGGGTTTTATTTTTATATTTTCATTGATATATAAAATTCCAATGCCCTTTGGGCCATGAAACTTATGTCCGGCACCCGTGATAAAATGAACGGGTGTATTTCTTAAATCAAAAGGGAAATGTCCAACTGTTTGCACTGTATCACTATGAAAAATAGCGTCGTGTTTTTTGCAAAGTTCACCTACCCGTTTTATATCAAGCATATTGCCAATTTCATTGTTGGCATGCATTAATGAAACCAAGCATTTTTCATTACTGTCTATTAACAATTTTTCTAAATCTTCTAGATCAATATGTCCATTCGGTAG
>JAYTSC010000442.1:0-5991 GCA_043745885.1 Bacteroidota bacterium
GTCCAGCTTTTTAATTCAAATAATTTTTGAATTTCCTCGACACCATGGTCTAAACAAAAAATGGCAGGCTGCTGCCCAATTTTTTTGTACTGTATTAAAGGATATTTATATATAAAAGTGTTGTCAGATAAATGGTTATGAAATAGCGTGTGCTCTCGGCCAACTTTCTCAATTACTGCTCCTCTAAAAGCACTAATGGGTGCTTTTCCAATATCATTGGAAAAAGTAACTAAAAGGGTTTTTATTTTCTTCATTTTACTATTTAATAATACTAGATATTAAATGAAATGATCATAACAGAAAGAATTGGATTATAAAACTATTATATAATCCAATGGATTTACGAGGGGATAATGAAGTTAGTATTATATTTTGTTAATTAAAAAAAAATATTTTCTTAAATATATACAATTTGTCACATGTGTCACATTAGTTCGTAAAAAAAGGTTGCTCCTATTTTCTTAGTTTCATCAAAAAGAAAAAAATTTCAAGGCAAATCAAGCTTGTTTATTTTGAATTAGGTGTTATTCTCTATTTTACCTTCTCATACACCAAATACTCCCCTCCCTGCAATTCAAAAGAATCATCCCCTGTAAATGTAAAATTTAAACCGGAGAAAATATTTGTAAAATTACCTTGCAACCAAGGATTTTGAATAGAAATATGTAAGCGATTTTGATCTGACATATTTAACAAAACAAGCACAACCTTGTCATCTTTTTTACGCAAGAATGCCATTAACTCCCCATCATTGTGTGACGGTAGAATAAAAATTTCTCCTTCAGTGATGGCTTTGTTTCTGTTTCTTAACTGAAGCAAGAATGTATAAAAATCCTGTAATTGTAAAGGCTCTTTCCATTCAATGGCATCTTTATCAAAAAATTGTAGTCGCTTATTGTTTGGACTTTCCTGACCGCTATATATAAGCGGTATTCCTTGCCAAGTGCAGGTAAACACAGCCCAAGCTTTTGCCGAAAAATTAAATTTTTCATATTCTGTTCCGTTCCAACTATTTTCATCATGGTTGGAAGTGAAAAATAATTTATTGGAACCGGGAGGATAGTTTGTATAGGCATGCAACACTTCTCTTATTTCACTTAAAGAGGCTTCACCTTTCGAATGTTTTTCTGTTTGGTGCATCCACCACCAGGCATAAGTAACATCAAAGGCATCGTGGTAATTCACAACTTCACATTCGGCCAACCAAAAAAGTGGTTTGATACCATCGCATGCAGATCGGGCTTCCATCCAAAAATTCAGGGGTACCAAGTGGGCCATATCGCAACGAAATCCATCGATATTACATTCTTCCACCCAAAATTTCATGGCTTCAATTAATGCTACTCTCATTTCATCCACTTCAAAATTTAAATCGATCACATCATGCCAGCCATTTTTTTCAGTAAAATTTCCAAGTGCATCTTTAACATACCAATTGGGATGCTCGGTGGTCCAATGATGATCCCAACCGGTATGGTTAGCAACCCAATCGATGATAAGTTTAAACCCAAGTGATTGTGCTTCTCTTACAAGCCACTTAAAATCATCCATACTTCCAAATTCAGGATTGATTTCTGTATAACTACTACAAGCATAATAACTTCCCAAACTACCCTGCCTTACTTTTTTACTTATGGGAGTTATGGGCATTAGCCAAAGGATTTCTACACCCATTTTTTTAAGTCGTGGTAAATGTTTGGCAAAAGCTAAGAAACTTCCTTCTTTAGTATATTGTCGAATATTCACTTCATAGATATTGGAGCCCTTTGCCCAATCAACAGTTGTATATTTTATTGCCATAAGTTCATCATCTGGTTACAAAGAAATAGATTTATAGTGAAATGTTAGAAGAACCCAAACTAGAAAGGAAGATAGGGCTTTTACAAGCTACTGCCATTAATATGACAGATATGGTGGGTATCGGTCCCTTTGTGGTTCTAAGTGTTGTGGCCGAAACCATGAAAGGACCCTGGTTTTTATATGCCTGGATAGCCGGTGCTGTTTTATCTGTTATTGATGCGATGATTTGGAGTCAGCTAGGATCAACCTATCCCCTCGCCGGAGGAACTTATAATTTTTTAAAAGAAGGATACGGATCCAAATGGGGTAAATTGATGAGTTTTCTTTTTGTTTGGCAAACCATGATTCAGGCACCATTGGTGATGGCATCGGCAGCCATTGGTTTTGCACAATATTTCGGTTATATCATCCATTTAAATGAATGGCAAAGTAAGTGCCTTAGTGGAGGATTGATCCTTTTTATTGTTTTGTTGTTGTACCGAAAAATTGAGGCCATTGGAAAGATAAGTATTTTATTATGGGTGGGGGTTTTGTTAATTATGGCCTGGATTATTGGTGGAGGTGTGCTGCATGGGCATTTTTTAGAGCCCATTAAAAACATAAACGAAGGATTACATTTTAATCATGCTTTTGCTGCTGCCTTAGGGTTTGCCAGTGTGAAAAGTGTATATAGTTATTTGGGCTATTACAATGTTTGTTATTTGGGTGGGGAAATTAAGAACCCTCAAAAAAACATTCCAAAAAGTATGTTTATTTCAATCGCCGGTATTGCATGCTTATACCTTTTGATGAATGTAAGTGTAGCTTCTGTTTTGCCTTTGGATCAAATCCAAAAAAGTGAATTTGTGGTCAGTGAGTTTATTCAATATCTATCAGGTTCAACTGCTGCAAATATTGCCACTTTACTAATTCTGTGGGTAGCTTTTGCGTCGGTGTTTTCGGCTACTTTAGGGTATAGTCGTGTACCTTATGCTGCGGCTAAGGATGGAGCCTTCTTTACAATATTTGCAAAGTTGCACCCAACCAAACATTTTCCGCATATTTCACTATTAGTTTTAGGCGGCATTGCTTTTGTTTTCAGTTTACTTTTCAAATTAAGAGATGTAATTGATGCCATTTTGGCTATGCGAATACTGATTCAGTTTATTGGACAAGGAATTGGTTTACTATGGTTAGTAAAAAGGAAAGGGAAACAACATTTTGCCTGGAGAATGCCTCTATATCCTTTCCCCATAATATTAGCTATACTTATCTGGAGCTACATTTTCTTTTCTACAGGAGAAAAAATGATGGTGGGGGGATTGACTGTGATTATTATAGGTGTTGTAGCCTATCTAATTAAATCGAAGAGAAATAGGGAGTGGCCTTGGGTGAGGATCAATTAAGAATTAAGAATGGTTTCAGCAGATTAAAAGTAAAATTAAGTTCAAAAATGGACCTTTTTGTATTTTTTATTCCTTTGAACCCTTTATAAACATTGAAAAATATTCATGCAACAACGCCATTTTGAATTAGGAATATTTTTATTGAATTATATGATTTTCAGCTTTTTGAAGGAGAGAGAATTTTATTCTAGAAGCCAATCTAATTAATCATTTGCAATCTTATGGTTTCTTTTTAAGAATAGTTGTATGACTAAACTCAATAATACAACAGATAAGGCACCTACCACATTTAACCAAAGAAAACCAAGGCCGATGATTTCGTATTTATCAAGAAGAAAGAAAGTAACTACAATACATTCTCCTAGTATGGCTGCAATAAATACGGCATTACTACCTACCTTTTTACAATAAAATGCTACTAAAAAAATACCCAAAATAACCCCATAAAATAAAGAGCCCAATACATTTACTGCTTCAATCAAACTTCCCATACCGGTGGCAAATTCAGCTGTGATGATAGAAAATATGCCCCATGCCAAAGTATAATACTTTGAAACCTTGTATTCATTAGCGCTTTGTACCAGATTGGTATTATCATATTTTGCTCCCCGAAATCTGAGATGAAAATCTACCATAGTACAGGATGCCAGTGAATTCAATGCAGCGGCAATAGAGCCCCAAGCGGCAAGAAAAATAATAGCGATTAATAAGCCCACTAACCCTTTTGGTAAAAAATCTACTACAAACCGGAGGAAAATATAATTGGTATCACTGGTGTCTGAATCCGGTAATGCTTTTTTTAATACCGTTTTATACTCTTTTTGAATGGAAGCTAATTTTATGGAACCAGCTTGTAAACTATCTTTATAATTTTCTTTATGCTGAATAACATAATTTCTACTCAATAGTTGCTGATGTGTTTGCTGTTGATTGAAATGTTGTTCAATTGCAAATAAGGAATCTTTATAAGGCGTTTCCATGGCTTTAACTGCTACTGACTTATTAAAGAAAATAGGTGCAGAATTAAACTGGTAAAAAGTAAATAGCATGGCTCCTAATAATAGAATTAGGAACTGCATAGGTACTTTAACCAGTCCATTCATTAACAGACCAACCCTGCTTTCAGTTGTACTTTTGGCGGTAAGGTATCGGCCTACTTGCGACTGATCAGTTCCAAAATAGGAAAGTGCTAAAAAGAAACCACCAATAATTCCACTGATTAAATTATAACGATCTTTCCAGTCAAACCCCTTGGATGAAATTCCGGTAGTGATAACATTTAACTTTCCGGATGCGCCACTAACTTTTAGTGCATCCCTAAAACCCACTCCTTCAGGTAAATAGTGTACAATACAATAACCGGCCACAAACATGCCAATAAAAATGATAACTAATTGCAATTGCTGCGTATAAGCAACTGCTTTTGCGCCACCACTAACTGTGTAAATAATTAGCAGCCCCCCCATCACAATATTTGTCCAAAAAATATCCCATCCCAATAAAGAGGATAAAATAATAGAAGGCGCATAAATACTAATGCCTGTTGATAACCCTCTCGAGATTAAAAAAAGTGAAGAAGTGAAAGTTCTTGTTTTTAGGTCAAATCTTTTTTCCAGAAACTCATAAGCTGTAAACACTTTTATCTTATGAAAAAGGGGAACGAATGTAATACTAAGGATAACCATGGCAATGGGCAATCCAAAATAATATTGTACAAAACGCATTCCATCTGTAAATGCCTGACCAGGGGCTGATAAAAAAGTAATGGCACTGGCTTGTGTCCCCATGATACTTAATAGAACCAAATACCATGGCATACTTCGATCGCTAAGAAAGTATCCTTCCAGATTTTTTGCTGTGCGGCTTTTGTATAACCCATAGGTAATGATAGTAGTTAAGGTAATAGCCAATACTATCCAATCGAGTTGGCTCATGAGAAATATTTAGTGAATATTGCAAATAATAGTATGAGTACCAAAAGTACAGCAATCACAAAAAAATACCATTTGTGCCAACTGGAAAAGAGAGGTATATTTTTTTTATCAGTCATGGTAATTTTTGGTTGACACTTAATAAGTTATTTTTTACTACTCAACATACCTCCTGCCAATAGCCCTAATCCTAAACCAATAATCAAACCAATTTTTACATTTTTAATAAAAAATCCAATCCCTAGGCCAATTAACACAATGGTTACAATACCAATTCTTTTTCGAGGCTGCATTTTTATTTATTGATTTTTTGGTAGTGCAATTAGATTAGCCAGTATTCTGTAAGCTCCGGGAACACCGGCAGGCAGTTGCCGAAACAATACCAGACTCACGTAAGCAAAATTACCTTTACCATATTTGGTTATTGCCAAGCTTCCATTACTTTCTTTTTCACCAGTATCGTTCATTGACAAAGGCATTTCATAATGTGAGTCAGACTGAACTACTTGGTATGTACTACGCTCTTGTGTCCACCCCTCAAAATCAGATTCTGTAATTTTATTAGGAAAGTTAAGTACTGCATGATTAGGTAATCGGAAATTTACTTTCGCATTTTCTTCTGTAACTCTCGAACCGGTAGTGATAGAAAAAGGGTAAGGTCCCAATTTTAAATTTTTCAAACCTACGGTATTGCTCTTGATGTATTGCGAGATCAGATTCCCGCCATTTTCTACATATTTGTTCAACACTTCATTTTTTGCAGTTAAAAATTCAAAAATATTACTGGCACGTATTCCGGTAATAATGGCATCAAACTGTTTAAGAATATCGAAAGTAATATCAGCTTCAGTTAATATTTTAACTTCATATCCCAA
>JAYTSC010000443.1:0-2305 GCA_043745885.1 Bacteroidota bacterium
TAACAAAATAATCATTCCAGTTACTCTGCCAAATTTGCCGCACTCTTTAGAGTGTGGATAGAAATCTTGATTGGATTTATATTGGGACTTTAGTCCCGAAGGGTTAAAAAAATCTTAAATCAAGTATAAATACCTATTGTAAAACAAAGTAAAAACTAATTTCTTTACAACAAAAATGTCATACACCAGAGTTTGTATTCATTATGTTTGGGCTACGAAAAACAGAATGCCGGTTTTAACCTCAACCATAAGGAATTCGTTATTTATTCATATGAGAAGAAATGCAGAAGACAAAAAAATTATGATTGACGCTTTAAACGGACATGTAGACCATGTACATTGCTTAGTATGGTTACAAGCAACCCAGTCCATAGATCAAATTGCCAAATTATTAAAAGGTGAATCAGCCCATTGGTTTAATAATCGTTCGGGCATATCAAAAATAAAATTGCAATGGCAGGAGAACTATTTTGCGGTTTCTGTGAGCGAAATGATGTTGCCGATTGTTAGGGGTTACATTCAAAATCAGGAATTACATCATCAAAAAATAACTTTTGATGAAGCATATACACAGTTTTTCAATAACTACAATTTTGATGATTTGTAACTCTCGGGACTAAAGTCCCATTAGTTAAAATAAAAAACAATTTATCCACACGCTGAAGCGTGCGGCAAAGTAATTTTTATTTACCAATGAATTAATCCACAGATTGGATTGCTTTGCTTTGCTTCGTTCCTGGCAACTCCTCGCAACTCCTTACAACTCTTTACAACTCTTTACAAGGATACCAATCAAAATTATAAATTCTACAAGTTCCCTTTCTTCAACTCCTCCACAGCAATATTCGCAGCCCTAGCTGTTAATGCCATATAAGTTAAAGATGGATTCTGACAGGCCGATGATGCCATACAAGCTCCATCCGTGACAAAAACATTTTTTGCATCCCATACCTGATTATTGCTATTTAAAACAGACGTTTTTGGATCTTTTCCCATACGGGCTGTTCCCATCTCATGAATACCATGACCGATGGCGTGGCCATTATCATGCGTCTTCACGTTTTTAACACCAGATGTTTCCAGCATTTCTTTAAGATCTGCAACAATAGATTTCCGCATTTTCATTTCATTCTCTTTTAACTCACAATCCATCGAAAGAACCGGCAAACCCCATTTATCTTTTACATTTTTATCAAGCGTAATCTTATTTTCATGATAAGGCAATATCTCACCAAATCCGCCTGCACCTATCGACCAACTACCCGGTTCAGTAAGGGCTTCTTTAAATTCACCGCCAATATGTAACTCCGCAATCTCTCTACTCCAACCAGAGCGGCTGGCGCCACCCTGATAACCATATCCACGAAGAAAATCTCTTTTATCTCCACCCACATTCGCAAAACGAGGAATATAAAATCCATTGGCTCTTCTACCTGAATAATATTTGTCCTCAAAACCATCCACTTGCCCGGAAGCTCCCAGATTATAATGATGATCCATTACATTATGTCCAAGCTGATCACTACTACTACCCAAACCACCCGGCCATATTTCTGTGGCGGTATTAAATAAAATCCATGTTGAGTTTAATGCTGATGCATTTACAAAAACAATTTTAGAAAAGTATTCATATGTCTGGTTTGTTTCTGCATCTAATACCACTACCCCTTTTGCTTTTTTTGTGTCTTTATCGTAAATCAATTTTGTTACAATAGAAAAAGGACGAACCGTTAAATTACCTGTTTTCATTGCAGCAGGTAAAGTAGAAGATTGGGTACTAAAATATCCTCCAAAAGGACAACCTTCCCAACATCGATTTCTGAACTGACATTGTGTTCTGCCCTCAATAGGTGCGGTTAAATTGGCAACCCGACCAATAAATAAATGTCGGGCGCCTTTGTATTGCGCTTTAATTCTGGCAGCCACATCTTTCTCCACACAATTTAAATCCATGGGGGGCAAAAATTGACCATCTGGTAAATGCGCCAAGCCTTCCATTGAGCCACTTATTCCTGCAAATTTCTCTGCATAATCATACCATGGGGCAACGTCTTTATAACGAATGGGCCAGTCAGTTCCATGTCCATCTTTGGCATTGGCTTCAAAATCCAAATCACTCCAACGATAACTCTGTCTACCCCATAATATAGAACGTCCTCCCAACTGGTAACTGCGCCACCAAGTAAATGGTTTTACTTCTGTATAAGGACAATCTTCTTCATTTGTCCATGAACCCATTACAGCTTCATTGGCAGCCCAACCTCTATGAATGACAGGATATTTTTTCTTTTGTTCTGCAGTTGTT
>JAYTSC010000444.1:0-3341 GCA_043745885.1 Bacteroidota bacterium
ATAACAATTTCTTTTCCAATTCCTCACCTCTTAATCCGGTTGCAATAATTTTGCCCTGTGGATCTAGCAACACATTAAAAGGAATACCATCAATTTGATAGAGAGGAACTACATTGCTGCTCCATTGCTTTAAATCGCTTACATGGGTCCAAGTTAGTTTGTCGGCTTCTATGGCTTCAAGCCATTTGACTTTTTCTTTATCTAAGGATACACCTAGAATCGTAAAATTTTTATCCTTGAATTTATTATAAGCAATTACAACATTCGGGTTCTCTTTACGACAAGGGCCACACCAACTTGCCCAAAAATCTACCAACACATATTTACCTCGTAAACTGCTTAACAAAAAGGGTTTGCCATTTACATCAGGCAAGTTAATTTCCGGTGCTTGTTGATTTAATAATGGGTTTTTCGGTGCTCCCGGTTTTTGTGCAGTGGTAAGTAAGGTTTTTATTTTAGCCAACCCACTGTGTTCTTTAAACTTATCTGCAGAAGCATTGGCCAATACCAATACTTGCTCCTGAGCCATGGTTCGGGATGCCATGCCTAATGCATAATACCTGGCTGCCGCACTGGATGATTGATTGATAAAATCAGCAACCATTGTATTCATCTTCTTCACTTCACTATCTCTTTTGCCACGTACCATTTTTAGAACACTATCGGACCCATTTTGCTTTTGCAAAGTATCTAACAGCATAAAAGTTACATAAAGCGCCGAATCTTTTACACGGTATTCTTCAAATAGTTTGTGTAAACTTTCACTGGCAGGGGAACCTTCAATTGTATAGGCTTTAAAATGATTGATATCCAATTTAAGTTTGATGCTCTTATTGTCGTTTACCAATAATACATCGGGTCCATTTTCGATAACCAAGCGATATAAGCCTTCTTCTTTACCGATGCCACGCAATTCAAAAATTCCGTTTGCTTTTAATGTTCCGGAATCCAGTACAATGGGTTGCTCACCTCCAAAAGGTATTTCCTGAAGAAAAATCTTTTGTATGGGTGCATGTTCAATCTTACCACTTACCGTAAATGCGCCATATTTTTTTTCCTGGCAAGAAATAAACATCATTCCGAGTGATAGAAAAAGGATTGTTTTTTTCATAGCATTTATTTTTTGCTTTTTCAATTTAGTACACACAGAGAATATATCTAAGTGAACTGAATGAAATAAGACTGTTTATTGATTTAACTTTTGTTCTATTAATTGTGTAACTATTTTCGGATCTGCTTTCCCCTTACTTCGTTTCTTTACTTCGCCAACAAAAAGACCCATTAATCCTTTTTTGCCTTTTTGATAGTCGCTTACTTTATCAGGCATACTATTTAATGCTTCTGTTATCCATATTTCTAACTCATTGCTATCACTTACCTGTAAAAGATTCAAAGATTCTGCTACTTCTAAAGCGGATCCCTTTCCTGCAATCATCGCAGGTAATATTCTTGAAGACGCTACAGAGAAGCTAACCTTACTCTCTGCTACTAATTGTATTAATCCAGCTAGTAATAACGGAGATAGATTGAGTTGTTGAAAACCGATTGTTTTATCATTCAAATACTGACGTAAGGGGCCAATAATCCAATTAGCTGCAGCTTTGTGCTCCTGGGTGTGCGCAATTACAGATTCGAAAAACAAGGCAGTTTCCTTTTCATCGCATATTTGTTCTGCATCATACGGGCTTAAGCTATAAAGAGTTTGGTATTTTTTTACCAATTCATTTGGCAAAGCTGGAATTGTTTGCTTCACAGTATTAATAAATGAATCCGTTAAATGAAAGGGAGCCAGATCGGGGTCAGGAAAATAGCGATAGTCGTTGGCTTCTTCTTTGTCACGTAATGTAAAGGTAGTATCGTTTGAAGCATCAAAACTGCGGGTTTGCTGTTGTACTTTACCTCCTTTTTCTACCAATTCTATCATTCTATCCACTTCATACTCAATTGCTTTTTTTACATTGCGTATAGAGTTCAAATTTTTCACTTCTACTTTAGTACCTAATTCTTTTTCCCCTTTGAGTCGAATAGAAACATTGGCATCACAACGAAGACTGCCTTCTTCCATGTTTCCATCACAGATACCGATCCACCTTACTAATTTCCGTATTTCTGTAACATATTGCCAGGCTTCATCAGCTGAGAACAAATCAGGTTCTGTAACAATTTCTACCAATGGGGTACCTGCACGGTTTAAATCAATGCAAGTATATTGTTCATCGATATCATGAATACTTTTTCCCGCATCTTCCTCCATATGTATCCGGTTTAACTGAACATTGCGTTCTCCTGTTGCCGTTTTAATGGTTATATATCCCCCTTTACAAATGGGCGTTGTATGTTGTGAAATCTGGTAACCTTTGGGAAGATCAGGATAGAAATAATTTTTGCGAGCAAAATAATTGTCTTTTTCAATTTCACAGTTGCAGGCTAAACCCATTTTGATGGCATATTCAACTGCTTTTTTATTGGTTTTAGGCAAAGTTCCGGGATGCCCCAGAGTGATGGGACTGATATGCGTATTGGGTTCTGCGCCAAATGCAACACTATCTCCACAAAACAGTTTACTGTTGGTTAACAGTTGTGCATGTACTTCCAGACCAATGACTACTTCATATTTATCTTTCAAAACCATATTGGCACAAAAATATACTTAATCATAGAGTTATCGCAGATTTCGGGGATTGTTTATATGATTAATCCTAATTGAATTAGAGCGCAAGAATTTTGCTGAGTTCTTGGGTAGAAACTGTAAGTAAACCAACCGGTGCTAAGCGACGGGTAAGTTCTTTCCAGTTTTTGTCTTTGTTGAAAATCGCTTTCAACATAGGTAATGCCTGACTTACCTGTTTGTTATTGGCAAGGGTAATAGCTGTCCAGAATTGCATTTCTAAGTTGGCTGGAAATAATCTCATAGCAGATTTGTATTCGTTCATGGCAAGCACCATATCATTTTTTTCTACTGCCAAGTCACCTTTGTTCATGTGTTCATAAGCGAGGTGAACGGTATACAGTCTTCTAAGTTCCTGCAAAGGTTTTGGAGAATCATCCACCCTCAGATCTACCGATTTATTGCTCCACGATTCTGTGATGGTTCCGGGTACAATAATAATGGCAGCGGCTTGCATACCACGAATATCTCCACCTGCCTCTTGTGCAGCTTCTAAAGCCAGCAATACACGTTCTGCTAATGGTTGATTTTTTGTTTTTTTAAACGAACGGGCCATAAATTCGCAAACCTGATCACCCAACATCATATTACTTTGTACACTGAAATTGTAGCCTTTGATATGTTTGGCTATCTGAATACATTTTGCACCGGTATGAACAGCTACATTTCCTTT
>JAYTSC010000445.1:0-2819 GCA_043745885.1 Bacteroidota bacterium
CGTTGGTATCGCCTCATTCCTGTTGCGTTTATTACTTATAGCCTAGCTTATCTTGACCGTGCTAACTTTGGTTTTGCAGCAGCCGGTGAAATGGCTAAGGATCTGCATATTACTTCAGCTACCTCCTCATTACTAGGATCACTTTTTTTTCTTGGCTACTTCTTTTTTCAAATACCGGGTGCACATTATGCATCAAAAAAAAGTGCCAAAAAACTGATTTTTTGGTCTTTACTATTATGGGGAGCATTAGCGACTGCAACCGGATTAGTAAGTAATATAAATTTTCTTATTATTATTCGCTTTATGCTAGGAGTTGTTGAAAGCGCAGTAATGCCGGCAATGCTTATTTTATTGAGCAGATGGTTTACAAAAGCGGAACGATCAAGAGCAAATACCTTACTAATTCTGGGCAATCCGGTAACCATACTCTGGATGTCTATTTTATCAGGGTATTTAATAAATGCAGCAGGATGGCGATGGATGTTTATATGGGAAGGCTTGCCTGCGATAATTTGGGCATTTTTTTGGTGGCGACTTGTTAGTGATAAGCCGGCGGACGCAAAATGGTTATCAGATGACGATAAAGCGTCTTTGGAAAGCGCTTTACAAAAAGAACAGGTAACCATTAAACCTGTTAAAAATTATGCAGCAGCTTTTAAATCAAGGATAGTTATTTTACTCAGTTTGCAATATGCCTTATGGAGTATAGGTGTATATGGATTTGTAATTTGGCTTCCTTCCATTATTAAAGCTGCCCCCGAAATGAGTATGATAAAAACCGGTTGGCTCTCTTCCATTCCCTATGCTTTTGCAATTATAGGCATGTTAACCGTTTCTTATTTCTCTGATAAGACATTGAAAAGAAAACAATTTATTTGGCCATTCCTTTTAGTTGCATCTCTTGCTTTTTACGCTTCTTACTTAATTGGCACGAGTAATTTTTACTTATCTTTTGTATTACTTATCGTGGCAGGCATGGCAATGTATGCTCCTTACGGTCCATTCTTTGCTTCCATTACAGAAATTTTACCCGCTAATGTTACGGCAGGCGCCATTGCGCTTATCAATAGTTTTGGGGCACTTGGCTCATTTGCCGGTTCCTATTTTGTAGGATTTTTAAACGGGAAAACACAAGGCTTTGGAGCATCTTATATTTTTATGTCAGGCGCTTTATTTCTTTCGGCATTGATCACTGTAATTGCTTTAAATAATAAAAGAGAAATTAGTTAAAATTTTAATACATTTATTTAGAATCTAAAATTATCCAACAATGAAAACAGCAAATAACATACAAACTAAAATTAATATTATGAAATATGTATTTACATTATTTTTTCTAAGTTTATTCATCCATTTATCTGCACAAACAAAAGAAACAGAATTGTTTCAACGAGTGAAACAATTCAATGATGCTATTTTCATGGTAAAAGATAGTGTTGCACTTGAAGGGTTACTGGCAGATAAGGTGAGCTATGGACACTCTTCTGGCAAAATTGAAAACAGACAGGAAATGATTCATGGTGCCATATCAAATAAAGGTTCATATTCAAATATTAGTTTAGAAGATTATTCTGTATATTTTCAAAATAATTCTGCTATTGTTAGACATACACTGAAAGGAACTTCCATTGATAAAGATGGCAAACAAACACCTTTACATATTGGGTTATTGCAAATTTGGGTAAAACAAAAAAAACAATGGAAACTAACAGCAAGACAAGCTGTGAAACTACTTTAATGATAAGATGAGAAATGAAATGTATAAATTTTATAAAAATTAATATTTACGTTTTGTCTTATTTGCTCTATATTTTGAAAATGAATAGTATTCTAAATAAAACTTTACTGTATTTCGCTTTTCTTACCTTAACAATTTCAGTATCAGAAGCTTGTTATGCACAGAAAAGTAGGGGAAAATATAAAGGAACTCCTTATGTGGATACTAACTATAAAAAAGGCGCACAAAAAATTCCCGGAAGACTTCAATGCGTATTGTATGATTTGGGTGGAGAAGGGATTGCCTATCATGATTTGGATTCTATAAATTCCGGAAGCGGCAAACTAAACAAAGCTGATGACAGTTACTTGAATGGGTTTCGAATAAATGAATCAGTTGATATATCCTACACTAAATTTAGAAACCCTCCTATTGATAACACCATCTATAATTTTGTTGAACCCGAGAAAGATCAATTTTATATGGGCTGGACAAAACCGGGAGAATGGATCAAATACAGTATTCAGGTTCTCACTGAAGGCAATTACCAACTTGGCCTAATGTTCACATCTAACAAAAATGGTAAAATTTCATTTTCAGTGAATGACAAAGATCTTACCGGACCAATTACCATTCCCTCTACTTATATTGCTGCGGATACAGTTGCCTGGAGACAATGGCACCACTGGAACTATGTAGTCAAATTGGCTATCATTCATATTAAAAAAGGATTACAAACATTTACAATCCATACGGTTGAATTGGGAGATATGAATTACAATTATATCAATTTTACAAAAGTGGATGAATGACAAGTTATTTATAATAATAATTCTAAAATACGCTATTAAATAAATTTTCTCAATGAATAAAAATGAAATGAAATGAAAATACTTGTAGATAATATCTTCAATGCCATTGAAAAATTAATTCTCGTGTATATGCAAGACCCATTAGATAAATCAATTGCTAACGGAAATGTAGCTGTTTGTATGATTGATGAAACCGGTGTAGTACATGGAAAAATGTGGGGAACTAATAAACCAAGGTTACGTCAATCCTATAAAGTAGCTTGGACAAAAGCTAGCCAAGTTTGGCTTAC
>JAYTSC010000446.1:0-7501 GCA_043745885.1 Bacteroidota bacterium
TTAATTAAAAACAGGTAGTTGGAATTAAACACACAACAATATGTGCCGAGCCTACGGCTCTCTGATAGCTGGTTTCATAAAGCACAACGGATTAAAATCTGTTGTTACAAGACAGAAGCGAGCCTACGGCTCTACAGTAGATTTCTAATATAGCTGCACCAGTATAATTATACTGAATTACCTGGCTGCACCTAATTGCGGATAGTCATTAGATATTTATAATCGGGATTATTATACAACTGCTAACATATTTCTTTGCCAGTTTGTTTTCTTACCAAAACCCATACTGCTATCTGTCATTTTTATTTGATTTAGTTCAACTGTCCAAACGATTCCGGGTATAGCAAGGGCTAATTTATGTGTTTTGTAATAATTGCCCATTGCTTTTACTGATAATTCATGATTGAGAGGCAATAGATTTCCTTGAAACTGGATTCCCTTTATGTTTACTATCGATAATTTATCAGGCAGAATGGTACCCGCGATAATTGGATTCTCTAACATGCGTTTTATATGATAGGTATCAGCAGAAGATTTGAAATACAATAATCCATCATTTGCATTAAAGGCATAGAAACAACTAAAACAATAAGGAGCACCCGTAGCATCTATACAGCAAATGCTTGCGCTTTTTTGTTTTGTGATAAATTCAATGATATTTTCATTCATAAGTGTCGTTTTTTCTAAATGTTTCATTTCTTTGATTTTTACATAAATGAAAACCTGAAAGCATATATGATATTTTGAGAAGAAATTTAGCCGCAGCTGCGCAGATTATATCAAAATCATTTTTTATAATCTGCACATCTCCGGCTAAAATAATTTGCACAGCCAGATTGTTATATTTAAAAACCCAAAATCTGAAAATTTAACACTTATTTTTCTTTTATCCAACCATGTTCCTTATACCAATCAATGGTATTTTTCAATCCCGCTTCTAAACCATATTGCGGTGTATAGCCAAGTGCTTCTATTTCAGAAGCATCAACACTCCAGTTGGGTGCAACAAATTCCTTTAATCGTTCTTTGTTTACGATAGGCACTTTCCCGGTTAGTTTACCAACTCCTTCGGTAATAAATGAAATGGCCTTAACCAAGGGAATAGGAAAAACAAGTGAAATGGTTTTTTTCTGCAAGCCAACTTTTAAGATTTCATTGAATCGCTTAGCAGTGTACACAGACAAATCTGATACAAGCATATTTTGATTTATCGCCTTAGATTCCATACCTATGAATACAGCCCGGCACAAATCCAATACATGCACAAAACTTAATAATTGTTTTTTATTCCCTATATATACTTCCAGATGGTTTGCGATAGATTTCACCAGAAATAACACATCTTTATCTCTGGGCCCATACACGGTTGTTGGGTTAATAATTAAAAACGGGAAATAGGGTGTTGCATACAAAAACTCCTCTGACTTCATTTTACTCCTCCCATAGCCCGTTAAGGGCTTTTGAAGGTGTTCATGGTTGATAGGGTTACTATCTTTTGCAGGACCAAATGAAGTAAGACTGCTGATGTAAATGAATTTTTGAGGAACCTGGTTATTTCGCTGTAAAGCTTGTATAAATTTTTTTGTATTGTCAAAATTTATCTGATCAAATATTTCATTGGTTTTGGCACGGGTAATACCGGCATTATGGATAACAAAATCAAGCTTGCCGTACAAATTTGTAAAATCGATAAGGGTTTTGTCTAAAGATTTGTCGCTAGTAAAATCCAATTCAATAAATCGAATAGCAGGATGGGTTAAATATTTTTTAGAACTGGTATTTCTGATGCCGGCAAAGGTTTGATAATTTCTGCTGATGGCTTCCTCTACCAAAAAACTGCCTATAAAACCACTTGCACCCGTTATTAATATGTTCTTTTTCATTCACCCTATATTTTATTGAGGCAACTGTTTAATGTAACACCTTCTTCTTTTATGTTGAACAGCATCAAAGTGGTGCCAGAACGACTGTACTTTTTTATTCATTTCTAATTCAGGATTCGATTCGGCATGCAAAATTCCATTCTTCAGGTAGGTTTTAGCTAATTCATGCATTAACATGGCATTCACTCCTTTGCCCTGGTAGTTTTTATCTACGGCAACTAAGTATAAGTCGGCAAGGTTGTTTTTTTTCAAGGCCCTTAGTATATGATAAAAACCAAAAGGAAATAAACTTCCCCCAGATTTTTGTAAGGCAATAGAAAGAGAGGGCATGGTAATTCCAAAGGCAATCAATTTTCCCTCTTTGTTGATTACTAAAGGAACAAAATCGGTGCGAATAAAAGAGAAATATTGTTTGGTATAGTTTTGTATTTGCTTTTCTGTTAAAGGAACCACCCCATACAAATCGGAATAAGCAGAATTAATTAGTGCGAAAATGTCTTTTGCATAAGGAAGAATATCTTTTGCTTTTCGGGCTTGAACGATTTGCAAATTGAACCTTCGTTCAACGATCGATGCAATTTTGGCTAAATTTTCAGGTACTGTTTTAGGAAGGGTGATTTTATATTCTACCCAATCTACGTCTTTTGTATAACCTAACTTTTCAAGAAAGGCGGGGTAATATGGATAATTATAAATGGTTGCTAATGTTCCCAGTTGATCAAAACCGGCTACCAACATTCCTTCATGGTCAAGGTCTGTAAAACCCATGGGACCGTGAATGGCTGTCATGCCTTTTTCTTTTGCCCAGTTTTCAACTTCTGTAATGAGTGCTTTTGCAATATTTTCATCTTCCTCAAAATCAATCCATCCAAAACGAAGCCAGTTATTCTTCCATTTTTCTATATATGCTTTGTTAAAGATGCCGGCAATACGACCCACTATTGTATTATTTTTATAAGCGAGCCAGTAACGCGCTTCACAATAATCAAAAGCCGGGTTCTTATCTTTTCGTAAAGTAGCTGCTTCATCAAATCTAAGCGGAGGAACAAAATAGGGATGGTTCTTATATAACCGATAAGGGAAATTAATAAAGTCCTTCAACTGCTTTTTATTAACCACTTCTTTAATGACTATTGGCATGCAAACGATTTGTATTAAAAGTAATTCTGTTATAGAAGACCAAGTAAATCAATGTTGCTTTCAGGTGCTTTATCTAAAATGTTAAGTCGAGCTGCTACTTTTTCTATTTTATCAATGGCTTCATCTAATTGTTTTTTAGTATGTGTTGCCATGATTGACATACGAACCAGTGATGAATCGCTTCTAACGGCAGGTGATACCACAGGATTTACAAATATACCTTCTTCAAATAATTCCTGTGTAAACTGAAAAGTGAGATGGTTGTCCCGAATATAAATAGGAATAATGGGTGTTTCTGATGTATTGGTATCAAATCCCAACTCCTGCATTGCATTGGCCATATAGGCAGTATTACTCCACAGTTTTTCTTGACGTTCAGGTTCGGTTTGAATTATTTCAAGTGCTGCCATAGCTGCCGCTGCTGCTGATGGTGGCATACTTGCGCTGAATATCATTGGGCGTGCATGGTGTTGTAAATAATTAACGATTTCAGCGGTAGAAGCAATAAAACCACCGACCGAAGCCAGTGATTTACTAAATGTTCCCATAATCAGATCCACTTCATCTGTTAACCCAAAATGATCAGCAGTACCTTTACCTAATTCACCAATTACACCCAATGCATGTGCATCATCTACCATTACGGTAGCCTGGTATTTTTTTGCCAATCGGGTAATTTCGGGGAGGTTACATATATCTCCTTCCATACTAAATATTCCGTCGACCACAATCATTTTAATTTTTTCTTTCTCAACAGATTTTAAGCTATTTTCCAAATCCTTCATATTGTTATGAACAAACTTTAGCACTTTTGAAAAGGAAAGTCTGCTTCCTTCAATAATGGATGCATGGTCTAATTCATCTAAAATTAATACGCCGCTTCTACCAGTAAGTGCTGCAACGGTTCCCAGATTTGTTTGAAAACCTGTAGTGAATGTTAGTGCTGCTTCTTTACCCAGATGATCAGCCAGTTTTTCTTCCAATTCGATATGTAGGCGTGACGTCCCGTTTAAAAAACGAGAACCAGAACAACTACTACCATATTTGTCTATTGCTTTTTTAGCTGCCTCCTTAACTTTAGGATGGTTGGTGAGTCCCATATAACTATTAGACCCAAACATTAACAGTCTTTTTCCTCCGATGATTACTTCAGTGTCATAATTTTCCTCTATCGACCTAAAATAAGGATAAATACCTGCGGCTTTTAATTCATCAGGAATAGTAAAGGCGTCTAGTCTTTCAAATAAACTTTTTTGTATCATAATTTTATTTAAAGGGTAAATATTTTTTGATGTTGTTTATTTTATTGGCTGTTATAACATAATTCACCTTCCCTGATAGAGCTAATTTCAGCCACGGCTGCTTCCACTTTGGAACGAATTGTATTTGCCTCTTTCATATCAAAATCTACGTGCAAATGTTTCTTAATCTTATAGTTAGAGAGCTGAATATGAAGGGTAGGATTTATTTTATGTACTGCTAAACAGGCTTTTGAACAGCCTAATGCACAGCCATCTATGGCAACTATTTTTCTTGCTGATAAGGCAGTTCTCACTAATTTTTTCACATGTCCCCCTACACCTGCAATGCAAGACATTTCTGCCAATCCTTTACGGTCTAGTTGAACTGCCAAATAATTAGACATCTGGGCCGAACTGGAACATCCAGAGCAGGAGTAAACCAGGGGTATTTTAGGGTGAATTGATTTCATGGAGGAAGATTTATTATGCAAATATAAATAAATAAGGATAATTTTGTCTTTATTTAAAGTTGCTATGTTTGCAGATAAGCATAAAATGGTGGTATCCACCATACTAATAGGGTTATTTCTGATGTATTCGGGTTATTTGTATTCGCATTTACCTGCCGGAGAGACCCCTGTTTCTGCATCAGAGGATAGAGGTAAACTAATCTGGCAGCAATACAATTGCAATGCTTGCCACCAAGTATATGGGTTAGGCGGGTTTTTAGGGCCGGATCTTACCAATGAATACTCTCTTCGCGGACCAGTTTTAATTAGGGCATTTGTACAAACCGGTACCAAACAGATGCCCAATTTTAAGCTAACTGAGACAGAAATTAATGCACTTACTGATTTTCTCAAAAATATTGATGCTTCTGGAAAAGCAGATCCAAGAAGTTTTACAATTCAAGTTAATGGCAATATCTCCCAATTATAACAATCCCATCCCGAAATTTTTTATTTACAGTGGTTTAACCCTTTTGGGCTTAGGCATGGTGTTTGGTATTATAGGTGGCTTGCAATATGTGATACCAGAGTTTTTAAAAGAAAGTTTTTCGTTTGTTAAAACCAGGCCATTACATGTTTCCTCAGTTGTATTCTGGATCATGTTTTCAGCAATGGGTGGCGTGTTAACCTATCTCCAGGAACATACCGGCAAAAGAATTTTTTCGATTGTTTTATTAAAAATACAATTTGCCTTATTTACAGTAACCTTTCCGCTAATCCTGATCTCTTATTGCTTAGGCATTTTTGGCGGAAGGGAATATTGGGAGTATCCACCACAATTATCCTTACCTATTATGCTTGCATGGATTTGCTTTTTAATTAACTTTTTTTTGTCCATTGGCTCATTTAAAAAACAACCGGTTTATGTTTGGATGTGGCTAACCGGTATTTGCTTCTTTTTATTTACTTTTTTAGAATCCTATCTCTGGATATTTCCCTATTTTAGAAACAATGTAGTGAATGATATGACCATACAATGGAAATCGTATGGGAGCATGGTTGGCTCTTGGAATATGCTGATTTATGGTTGTAGTATCTTTTTAATGGATAAAATAAGTGGCGATAAAAACTACAGTCATTCTCGTTTGGCATTTGCTTTATACTTTACCGGGTTATTTAATTTACTGTTTAATTGGGGACACCATATTTACACTTTACCTACACATTCTTTCATTAAGCAAATTAGTTATGGTGTAAGTATGACTGAATTAGTGATACTGGGAAGGATAATTTTTCAATGGAAAAAATCAGTAACCACGGCTCAAAAATATTATTATAAGCATAGCTATCGTTTTTTAGCAGCAGCTGATGTTTGGATATTTTTAAATCTCATACTGGCCATACTTATGTCTGTACCGGCCATCAATGTGTACACACATGGTACTCATATTACAGTGGCCCATGCCATGGGTACCACCATCGGTATTAATACCATGTTGCTTTTGGCAGTTAGTTATGATACACTTAGCGATACCTGTCAGAGTTTTGACTCATATAAAAAAATGACTACTGTTGGGTTCTGGACAGCGAATAGCTCCTTGCTGCTATTTTGGATTTCATTAATCATAGCAGGTATACTCAAATCAAAATGGCAAATGAGCCAGGCGCAACTACCCTTTGGTATTATGATGGAATCGTTGAGACCTTTTTTTATTGTTTTTTTCATGGCTGGTTGCATATTAATGTGTGGAATTATGGCGACTATTTACCCTTTGATAAAAAATCAATGGGTTTGTTATCAAAGAAAAAATAGGGCGAGAAAGTATCAAAAAACAAATCATTTCGTTATAGGTCCCTCTAACAACTAATATAAATTTCCTAGAAATGATTCAAGTAACTAAAATATTTCGTTTTGAAACGGCCCATGCCATATATGGTTATCCCGGGCAATGTAAAAACATTCATGGTCATTCTTATATTTTACATGTTACTGTTGCCACCAATAAAATAACTAACGACTATTTACCCTCACCCGGATTTATCATTGACTTTAAAGAATTAAAGCGTCTGGTTCAATCAAGCGTAATTAAAGAATTTGATCATCAATTAATTTTATCCAAGAATTATATAAAAAATAATATTACTGCTTCACATCTTGAAAATATACGAATTTGGGAAATGGAGCCGACAGTTGAAAATATGCTCTTATTCATAAAAAATATTGTACAAAAAGAACTGCCGGAAAATGTGATGCTATATAAATTAAAGATTTATGAAACCAACGATTCTTATGCAGAATGGGAGATTAAAGACTGAAAATTGATTACTTAAGATTAAATTGCCCATTATTGTAGGATCAAACAAAACAAGTACCTATGTTTTCAAAAGCAACGGAATATGCATTAAGGGCAACCATATTTATTGCTCAAAAAGCAAGTAAAGAAAACAAACTGGGTATTACTGAAATAGCTAAAGGGATCAATTCCCCCAAATCATTTACGGCAAAAATTCTTCAACAACTTACTGCCGGGAATAAAATAGTTAGTTCTGTTCGTGGTCCCAACGGTGGTTTTTATGTACCCGAAAAGGCAAAGAAATTACCCATCAGGGTTATATTAGAAACCATGGAAGAAGCGGGGGTGCTAGATAAATGTGTGTTGGGCTTAAAGCAGTGTTCATCGCTTATGCCCTGCCCCATGCATCACCAATACCAAACAGTTAAAATACAATTGAAAGCACTTTTTGAAGGGAAAACCATTCAGAATTTAGCGGATGAATTGAAGATGTA
>JAYTSC010000447.1:0-3794 GCA_043745885.1 Bacteroidota bacterium
AATGAATTCCATCTGCAAATATACAAATTGAGGGGTTATAAGTGGTAAGCTTTGAGCTTTTGGCTTTGAGCTTTTCGCTTTAACTATTTATATTTTTATAGTATCCGCCGGCCTTGAAATGAGCCATAACCCTAAAAAAGTAATCCCTCCGTTTATAATCAACAGTTCCAATCCTATTTCGAAAGATCCAAAAAGTTCTTTCTGAAAACGATCGAGGATAAAACAGATAATGGGGGATGCCAAACAAATAAATGGTACTAATTTGTCATGTACATTCCGCTTCATCAATATACCAAAGGTAAATAATCCTAAAAGTGGACCATAGGTAAAAGTGGCCACCTTTAATAGAAGACCAATCATACTAGGCTCGTTTATCCATTTAAATAGCATAACAAATAACAGAAAAATAGCAGCAAAAGAAAGGTGAACACGTTGCCTCATTTTCTTTTTTTGTGTATCTGTAATATCTGCTCTCCTTTGCATACCAATGATGTCAATACAAAAAGTAGAGGTTAAAGCTGTGATGGCACCATCTGCACTTGGGAAAAGCGCAGATATCAAAGCAATGATAAAAATTACCGAAACAAAAGGAGGCATATGCTCTAAAGCAATGGTTGGGAATAATTTATCGCCCACAACAGGTAAATTCAGTTGGTTAGCATACAGGTATAACAAGCCACCCAAAAAGAGAAAAATTAATATTACTACCATTAGCACAATAGACATAGAAATTACATTCTTCTGTGAATCCTTTAATTTGTTTACTGAGATATTTTTCTGCATCATTTCCTGGTCCATTCCGGTCATGGTGATGGTAATAAACGCTCCTGCTAAAATTTGTTTTACAAAAAAGAGTTTGCTATCGGGGTTGGTGAAAAATATTTTTGAATAGCCTTTTTCATGCATCGCCAGTAAACTATCACCAAGTCCTAAATGTAAACTGTTTAAAATATAGATTACACAAATAATTAAACCTGCCAACATACAAGTTGTTTGTAAGGTATCTGTCCATACAATGGTTTTTACGCCTCCTTCGTAGGTGTATAATAAAATCATGATCAATATGATTACTGTAGTCATCCAGAAAGGAATGTGAAAGCTGTTGAGAATGGCATCTTGTAAAATATTAACTACTAAATAAAGTCTGGCAGTAGCCCCTAATATTCTGGATAAGATAAAAAATCCCGCGCCGGTTTTATAAGCAGTAAATCCCAAACGATTGTGTAAATAATTGTAAATAGAAGTGAGATTAAGCCGATAATATAAAGGCAATAAAACATAGGCAATCACCAGATAGCCAATTAGGTACCCCAAAGTAATTTGAAAATAAGCAAATGATTCTTTTGCTACGGCTCCCGGTACACTAACAAAAGTTACACCACTTAAAGAAGTGCCCACCATGCCAAAGGCCACTAGCATCCAATTACTGTTTTTATTACCGATAAAGAAAGACTCGTTGTTGCTGTTTCTTCCGGTATACCAGGCTACAGAGAGTAATATTAAAAAATAGGCTATAACAAAAGAAAAAAGGAGCAGCGGAGACATATAGGGTTATTAAATGGGTAAGTAATGTGAATTTGAAAGTAGTAAAAATAATTGACCTATTTTGCCTTCTGTAAAATCAATTGTATGGCTATACAAAGTATTGCAGTTTTCTGTGGCTCAAAATCAGGGTTAAACCCATTGTATGAACAACACGCAGCAGATCTTGGGGTGTTAATGGCTGTTCAAAAAATTACACTGGTGTATGGAGGAGGTAATAAGGGATTGATGGGGGCTATTGCGAATGCAGTTATGATGCATGGGGGCAAAGTGATTGGTATTATCCCAAAAATATTATTAGCATGGGAGCACCAACATGAGGGGATAACTGATTTGCAAGTTGTAGAAGATATGCATATTCGTAAAAAAAGAATCTATGAATTATGTGATGCAGCCATTGTATTGCCCGGCGGAAATGGAACTTTGGATGAGTTGTTTGAAATGCTCACTTGGAATTCATTGAATATTCACAATAGGAAAATCATTCTATTAAATTCAGACGGATATTATAATGATTTGATAGCTCATGTACAAAAAATGGCTAATGAAGGCTTTCTTTATAGTGATTGGCAGGAACGCCTGATTGTCTGCAACAATCCGGAAGAAGCTATCGCGGTTTTGGTTTCAGATAAAAACCAAACCCTACTCTGAATACAGGCTTTGGGTCGTTATACTGGTCTCTATAAGGGGAGTTCACATTTTGTAAAACATCAATCATTAAGGTAACATAAGAATACCTTTCACCCAATACCCTGGTACCATACCCAACACCTACTAATAAACTTCCTGCATTATATTTATAGGAAACCGATTGATTAGAAAGTACATTTCTTTGCGATGAGCTTATCCAATTATATTCAGGTTGGACTTGAAAATGTAAAAAACTTAAAGGCCAAATTCTGAGGTAGGGACCACCACCCACGTTAAAATTATGGTAGCTATACGGACTATAATCGGAGGTGTTTTCTACATAATAATTGATATTGAGTCCCATGCCACCATCAAGCCATTTAGTAATGCTGTAGCCTACATCAGGCGTAATGCCTAAATTATAGGAGCGGTTGGTAAAGCCGATATTGACTCCGGCTCCCATATATACATTTTCTTGTTTAAATTTTCCCTTCTGTTCATCCACCTCGTAACGTTGTGCAAGGGAATTTATTGAAATACTAACTACAGTAATTAGTAAAAAGACTTTCAGGTTCTTCATATTTATGTAAAGGGTTAATTTCCTCATAATAGGAGGGAAGGGTATTGGTATAATTTTAGTGACTCAACAATTATGCAAACCTAGTTATTCTTATAGATAAGCTGTTAGAGTAACTTGTAAAAAATTGTTAGGCTATTTTTAAAAATGAATAAAAAAACAAAAAAATTGATTGCCCCTTTGATTATGCCCCCTTTTCTCATGTTTATAAAATTAGCATCTTCATTTTGTTGACTTTAGACTGACTTATTTACAAATTGTTCAATTTTTATGCATTATCTAATCATCATGACTTAACAATTGCATCATTTATTAATTATTATACAAAAATATACCTATTTGGTTAATTATCGGTAAAGTGTCATTAATACACAAAAATATAGCTGTTATCGGGAAACAGTTACTTTTGCCCTTTAACTAACGTTTGTTTGTTTATGAGTGTATCAAGCCTTATCATCCCATACATCCAATTAAAGGAACTCGGGTTTTCAGACAATTCAGACATTCATTACCAGTTATCACCGGAAACACTTGTTGAACAAACCGTCCTTCGCGGGCAAGGGGTGTTAAACAATACCGGGGCTTTATGTATCCAAACGGGTGAGTTTACAGGGCGTAGTCCTAAAGACAAATTCATTGTTAAAGATGCCATCACCCAAAATACAGTTGATTGGAATAATTTTAATATTCCTGTTGAGGAAAAATATTTTCTCCAGTTAAAAAAGAAATTACTCAATTATCTGGCCGCCAAAAATGAGGTTTGGGTTCGTGATGCTTCCGCTTGCGCCGATCCTGCTTATCAATTAAATATTCGGGTGATTAATGAAAATCCATGGAGTAATCTATTTGCGTATAATATGTTTCTCAGACCAACAGAAGCGGAGTTGGAAAATTTTGAACCTGATTGGCATATTATTCAGGCGCCGGATTTTAAAGCAGATTCATTAATTGATGGAACCCGCCAACATAATTTTGCCATGATCTCTTTTACCCATAAAACCATTTTAATTGGGGGTACAGGTTATACCGGTGAAATGAAGAAAGG
>JAYTSC010000448.1:0-1897 GCA_043745885.1 Bacteroidota bacterium
AAGAGCTGCCAAAAAATGTACCGAATGGTTGATAGCGCATACTGGTTTAGAAAGTGAAATTAAAATATTCTGTGGTCCAGGAAACAACGGGGGAGATGGTTTAGCCATAGCCAGAATGCTTTTAGCAGAAAAGTATACAGTAAATGTTTTTGTGATTACTGAATCCGAAAAATTTTCGGATGACTTTATCGAGAATAGGAAGCGGTTACTGGCTATAAATAAAGTATCTATTATTTCAGTGGTAACAATAGATGATTTTCCCTTTATTCGAAGTAATGATATTTTAATTGATGCCATTTTTGGAACAGGATTACGTAGACCCATTACAGGGCTTTTCGCTGATTGTATCAGAAAAATAAATGACTCCCATGTAAAAATAATTTCTATCGATCTTCCTTCCGGACTTTTTGCAGATGGATCTTCAAAAGCTTCTTCAGCAATTATTCAAGCTACGCATACCCTTAGTTTCCAGTTTGCCAAGCTGGCTTTTTTCTTTCCTGAAAATCAATATTATGTTGGTGATTGGCATATTTTAGATATTGAGTTAAGCAAAAAAAATATAGCGGAAGAGTCAACAACCCATTACCTACTCACAGAAAAATTTATCAAATCTTTGATTAAACCTCGCAAAAAATTTTCGCATAAGGGAACCTATGGTCATGCTTTGTTGATTGCGGGCAGTTTTGGAAAAATGGGAGCTGCTGTGCTAGGGGCTCAGGCTTGTTTGAGAGCCGGTGTTGGGTTACTTACGGTTCAAATACCGGGTTGTGGTTATCAAATTATGCAGATTGCCAACCCGGAAGCGATGGTGATGGTAGATAGTCATGAAAAATTTGTGGGGGATGAAATTGCTTTAGACACATTTTCAGCAATAGGTATTGGTCCGGGTATGGGTACGAATGTAATTACAAGTAAGTTACTTCAGAAGTTGCTAAGCAAAAGCATTATTCCATTAGTGCTTGATGCGGATGCTTTAAATATAATCAGTTTAGATAAAGCGTTGGTGAAAACCATTCCAACTAATTCAATCTTAACGCCGCATCCCAAAGAGTTTGAAAAACTGGCAGGTAAAACCAATAATGATTTCGAACGGCACGAATTACAAATTAATTTCTCAAAAGAAAATCAGCTTTTTATTATTTTAAAAGGTGCCCATAGCTGTGTTACCACGCCGCAAGGTGACAGCTATTTTAATACAACCGGAAATCCCGGAATGGCAAAGGGTGGTAGTGGAGATATACTTACGGGGGTAATTGCCGGCTTGCTAGCACAGGGTTACACCTCATTACATGCCTCACTAATTGGCGTATTTGTACATGGGATGGCAGGAGACCTGGCAGCCAAGCAAATGGGTGAAATAGGCATGATAGCAGGTGATATTTGTAAGTTATTACCGGAAGCGTATAAAAAACTGAGTTTATTGGATTTAGAAGTATCAATTTAGTGTAGCTTGTAAACAAGGGCTGGATTATGTAAAATTGTAAGCAGTTTTAAAAAATTGAATTAGTAACCGGCCTTCGTTTCGGTGTTAGATAAATCATCTACCAACGAAACGAATTTTATAAACCTATGGGTATCAATAAATCTTTTCTGGGGGGATGATTTAATAATGGGAAGTGATATGTACCTTTAAGTGTTGCCTGCAATGCGGCTTATACAAGGAAGTCTATTAACAGATTAATTCATTAATATAATTAAAAGCAAATGAACAAGCTCCTTTTCTTAATTGCGACTTTAATTTCTAATGTCATTTTAGCACAGGAAAGCCAAGTGTTTGACAGTCTAACTATTAAAAGTAACATTTTAAAAAAGGAAAAAACATTTGCCCTGTACCTGCCAAAAGGGTACGAATTATCTCAAAGGAAATATCCAGTTCTATATTTATTGCATGGGGGAG
>JAYTSC010000449.1:0-2451 GCA_043745885.1 Bacteroidota bacterium
ATTCCGGCATAGATAAGCGGTAGCGCTACATTTTCTACAGCAGTTAATCTTGGCAACAAATTGAACTGCTGAAATACGAATCCGATTTCTGTATTTCTAACTTCAGCCAGGTCATCATCCGGCATTTTGCTCACATCTTTACTATTCAGAATATAGCTTCCACCAGAGGGGGAATCCAGACATCCCAAAATATTCATCAGGGTACTTTTACCACTACCCGATGGGCCCATTAGAGCTACATATTCATTTTTAAAAATAGTAAGCGTTATTTCTTTCAAGGCTGTGATCGCCTGGTTTCCCATGAAATAACTTTTCTTAATACCTTCCAACCGAATAATTGCATCTCTCATAAAAAGGGTTTTCAATACATCTATATAACTAAAATTACTTCTTTATTACTTTAGGAACTTTAAAAAAAGTTGCATCTTGAATGGGAGAATTCAACAAAGCCCGCTCTCTGTTTACACTACCCTGGATAATGTCTTCTCTTAAAACATTGGTTTCTTTATTGATAAAAAGGAGTGGTTTTACATCGTTGGTATCAACTGATTGCAGTTTTTCTACAAAAGCAATCATATTCTGAAGATCGTTTCTAATGCCTTCTTTTTCATTTTCCTCAAAACGTAATCTGGCTAAATGTGCCAAATCATCAATCATTTTTGAATCAATATTCATAGGAACAAAAATAACAGAAAGCATCCTAAAATTGAATAGGTAATTTTTAAAAGGGGAATAATCGAAAACAACGGCAAAATAGGGCAGCTATTACCCTTTCGCATACCGTTGCCTGATTTTTCATTCTTCAGTAATCTCAAATAACCCGTACTTGCTCATTTGACAACTACTATTTCACTACTTTTTAGCCACTTTCTGTTAAAAAAAGCTACAAAAAATTAGCCCACCCTTTCATTCTAAATAATATTTTACCCTACCTTCGATACAATTAGTTGCATAACTAACTAATTTTACATAAAGTGCCAACATATGAAACGTTCCATCAAAAAAATTGCTGTTTTAGGTAGTGGGGTAATGGGCTCAAGAATTGCCTGTCATTTTGCAGGCATTGGTGTGGAGGTACTACTATTAGATATGGTTCCAAAAACAGCAGAGGCAAGTACAAAAACTGCTGAAAGAAATAAACTGGTAAACGATGCCTTGGTTGCTGCTATCAAAAGTAATCCTTCCCCGGTTTTTACAAAAGAGGTAACCAAGCGAATTACAACCGGAAATTTTGACGATAATATGAAGGATATAGTAAACTGCGACTGGATTATTGAAGTAGTAGTTGAGCGTTTGGATATTAAACAATTGATTTATGAAAAAGTAGAACAATTCCGAAAAGTGGGAACGTTGATCACCTCAAATACATCCGGAATTCCTATTCATATGATGGCTGAGGGAAGATCAGCTGATTTTAAAAAACATTTTTGTGGTAGCCACTTTTTTAACCCACCACGTTATTTACGTTTACTGGAAATCATTCCTACGCCGGATACCGATCCGGAGGTTGTATCATTTTTAATGAATTATGGTGATTTGTATTTAGGCAAAACCACCGTTTTATGCAAAGACACACCTGCATTCATTGCCAATAGAATTGGGGTATTCAGTATTATGAGCATCTTTCATCTCATGAATAAATTGGGATTGTCGATAGATGAAGTTGATGCATTAACCGGCCCCATTATTGGACGACCTAAGTCAGCAACTTTTAGAACAGCCGATGTAGTAGGAATAGATACCTTGGTAAAAGTAGCCAAAGGAGTAGCAGATAATTGTAAGGATGACGAAGCAAAAGATATATTTAACATCCCTGAATGGCTAGATACTATTGTAACCAATAATTGGTTGGGTGATAAAACAGGACAAGGGTTTTTCAAAAAAATAAAAACAGCTGCCGGCAAAGAGATACTCACTTTGAATTTGCAAACCATGGAGTATGCCGCAAGAATAAAACCAAAGTTTGCCAGTCTGGAAGCAGCCAAACCTATTGAAGATGTTAAGCAAAGAATTAAAATGCTTAGCGCTGCTACTGATAAAGCGGGTGAGTTTTATAAACAGTTTCATTATTCTTTATTCTCCTATATTTCTCATCGAATACCGGAAATCAGTGATGAAATTTATCGAGTAGATGACGCTATGATGGCGGGATTTGGATGGGAAATCGGGGCTTTTGAAAGTTGGGATACCGTTGGATTGGTTAAAACAGTTGAAGCAATGAAATCTGCCGGCTATAAGGTTGCGGTATGGATTGACGAAATGATTGCGAGTGGCGCAACCAGTTTTTATAAAGTAGAAGCCGGCAAACGTTTGTATTATGATGTACCTACCCAATCTTATAAACCTCTTCCAGGTGGAGAAGCTTTTTTAATTCTAAACCACCATGCAGATAAAATAATATGGAAAAATAGTGCCTGTAAATTATATGATATTGGTGATGGAGTTGCTGGA
>JAYTSC010000450.1:0-11881 GCA_043745885.1 Bacteroidota bacterium
GTTCAATTCATTTTTCAAAATATCTGTTAGTAGATGTTTGTTTACATGGGCAGGGATCCCATTGATTAAGGATGAATTCACCATTACATTTCTTGCCCCCGCTTTTATAGCTGCTGCAAATGGAGGAAGATGGTATTCACGTAAATAGTGTTCCGGTATCCATGCATCACTACGATCTTTCCCTGATTTGGGATCACTATACGCCATATAATGTTTTAAACTAACAGCTATTTTCTCTTTATTACCTAATGGATTCTGGTAACCTCTTATTTGTTGTTTACCGAATTCCGAAATCAGGTAAGGATCTTCACCAAATCCTTCCCAGATACGAGGCCATACCGGATTGTTTCCTAAGTCTAATACAGGAGAAAAAGTCCAGGGCACTCCGGCTGCTCTTGATTCATAGGCAGTGATTACCGCAGCATTATAAGCCAATTGTTTATTCCAGGTTGCTGCTAATCCGATTTGTTGTGGAAAGAGAGTGGCACCGCCAACATAGCTTACTCCATGCACATTATCAAGACCATATAAAATAGGAATTTTATTGTTAGTTTTTTTGGCTGCGTCCTGCATTTCTGCAATAAGTCTATTCCATTCTTGTGGAGATTGCACTCCGGGCGTATTTAATATTGAGCCGATTTTATAATTCACAACAGCATCATTCATTTTATCTGTGAATACAAATTTTCCATTTTTCCATTCACCTAAAGATTCAATAGATACTTGTGCCATTTGCCCTACTTTTTCTTCAAGTGTCATTTGCTTTACTAATGCATTTACTTTCGCCTCAATACCCGGATTGAGTTGGGCACTAGCAGAAATATTTAATAAATATGCCAAACATAAAAAAGCAACCATTTGGAGATAATTCTTATCACTGTTTTTCATAATTATATTTTAGTCTTTTATTGGGAATAGAATTGCATGTCTGTAGCAATAAGAAAATGATTTATTTTTCTTATGAACTTTTTGTTGGCTTTTTTAGATACTAATTAAAAGTATTTTATAAAATAACGATTTAATTACTTTTGAAAAGATCCACTATTGCTCACAAATGCAATTCGTTTACTATCCGGACTCCAGCTTGGCGTATTTATGGTTCCCTGCCCCCCGTACAGATAGGCTATTACTTTGGGCGAACCTACCCCATTTATCGGAAGTAGTCTTAGCATCACTCGTTTATAAAATGGATGATCTCCGGGATCTACCGTAATGGGAAATGAAATGATCACCATCCATTTACCATCGGGAGATATGTGTGGAAACCAGTTATTGTATTCATCAAAAGTTAACTGTTCTTGTTCGGTTCCATCTGCCTTCATTCGCCAAACCTGCATGGTTCCGGTTTGGTTGGCATTGTAATAAATGTATTTCCCATCCGGCGAATATTCGGGACCATCTGTTAAACCTTTTGCATTATGGGTAAGTGCTATTTCTGTTCCACCGTTGATATTTTTTCTGTAAATATTATAGGCAGCACTGCTCTTCAATCTTTGTGCAGTATAAACAACATCTTTCCCGTTCGGATTCCATCCATGCAAGTAAGAAGGGGTACTATCGGTTAACAATACAGGTTCGCCACCTGTGATGGGTAAATAATATACGGTTGATCCGCCACCTGTCATCCCGGTTCTTTGACTGCTTATACCCAACATTTTCCCATCAAAAGATAGTACATGGTCATTGTTATTTTTGTTGGCAATACCGGTATTTATTTTTTCCGGAATTCCTCCTTCCACCGGAATTGTATAGATAGCGCCTCCCTGGTTAAATAATAATTTCTTCCCATCAGGCATCCAATTTGGGGCTTCAAATCTTCCGGAGTCTTGGTGAATGACCATTCTTTTACCATCGAATACATTTAATAGTTCCAACTTACTTCCCAAAATACCATCTCTATAACCACTATATTTCTCGGGTACCGTTTTTTCCATACGAACGTTCCAGGCTAGTCCTTCCTCTAAAAAATCCGGGTTATGGCTACATAAGAATAAGCCCCCTAAAACTTCATCCGGCATATCAGGCATTTCTGTTCTCCCCAATTCCTGCAATGGTTCTCCCGGGTTAGCCACACGCATGATATACGTTTTACCTAATCGTTCTAATTGAATGATTTCAAGATTTTTTTTCGTACAAAAAATTTCATCTTGAGGATCTCGCATATAAGCACCTCGTAATTGACGCCATTGTAAAACAGTTAGTCCATCGCCATGCAATACGGCACTCACATGCATGGCATCTTCCGCTTCACCGGCCCTGATCATCCATCCGATTTTTCTATGCGGATCTTTACCATCGCCCAATAGTTTTAGATTGGCAGTTAAAATAAAATCACCCCTTAGTTTGTTATAGGCATATTGAAACTCATCCCGATTAAACCAAATATTATAGCCCCCTCCTTTTAATGAGTAACTTTGGTCTTCAGGGTTATAATTTGCCTCACCTTTTGTTTTTAGGTTTCCAATGTCTTTGTGATTTTGAAAGCTGCCTAATAAAAAATTTTGTGTGAAAGCCGATTTTATTGAAAGAAGGAAAAAGGCAAAAAAAAGGAAATGTTTCATGGTTTTATGAATTATGGATTTTGTTGAAAAAATATATTCAACAGTCAGATTTAGTAGCTTATACATCAGACTCATTAAATGATAAGACAAGATTGGGTAAAATGGTTTGCACTTTTCGGTAACTAATACCCGACCTGTCAAGCATACGTTTCGAAGCCTTGGCAGGATCAGTATCTTCATATTTATCCGACAAATAAATAACCTCTCTAATACCTGATTGAATAATGGCTTTGGTACATTCATTGCATGGAAAAAGGGCTGTATATATTTTGCACCCGCTTAGATCCATTCCAATATTATTTAAAATGGCATTCAATTCTGCATGACAGATATAAGGATACTTGGTATTCAGAAAATCGCCTTTTTTAGCCCATGGAAATTCATCATCATCACAACCCATGGGTAGCCCATTGTAGCCGGCACCTACTATTTTATTATGGATACTTACAATACAAGCGCCAACCTGTGTATTAGGATCCTTACTTCTAAGGGCAGATAATAAAGCAATTCCCATAAAATACTCATCCCAGGAAATATAGTCTTCTCGTTTTTTTATCATTGAATACTGCAATCGTTGGTTGTGATAATTCGTTGCTAATATAAGTTATTTTTAAATGGAGGGGACAGACAAAACAACTATTCTTTAATAATTCGTTCTAAATTTCATCTTTTGTTATATATTGGATGTGCCTAAGAGCTTATCTAAAAAAATACAGCCATGAAAAAACTAACTTTATTCTTTTTCTTTTCTTTTCTGTTTGTTCTAACACAAATTTCTGCCCAACAAAAATTAGCACCTGAGCTGGAAGGCAGATGGGATATCACCATTCATAACAAAGAGGGAAAGGAACGGCCTTCCTGGTTAGAAGTGAGTCATTCGGGTATTCGTTCGCTGGTAGGAAGATTTGTATCCGTATCGGGCAGTGCCAGGCCTGTTGCTTTAATCGTTTATACTAAACCAACACTTTCCTTTTCTATTCCACCACAATGGGAAAAGGGTGCCGGGGATTTGGTATTTGAAGGTAAATTAGCCGGTGATAATATGGAGGGAACCATTGTTTATCCCGATGGCTCAAAAAATACTTGGTCAGGAGTGCGTGCCCCAAAAATGGCAAGAACTTCAGAACCAGTTTGGGGAAAGCCGATTACCTTATTTAATGGCAAAGATTTGAAAGGATGGAATGCCATGGGCCCTAATCAGTGGGTGGCTGAAAATGGAGTATTACGAAGTCCTAAATCCGGTTCAAATATTGCCACAGATCAACATTTTACCGATTTTAAATTGCATATCGAATTTAAATATCCCAAAGGAAGTAACAGTGGTGTTTATTTACGTGGCCGTTATGAAGTACAAATTGAAGACAGCAAAGGAATGGATCCATTGGTAGATTTATTTAGCTCTGTTTATGGATTTATTACGCCCAATGAAATGGCCGCCAGGGAAGCAGGCGAATGGCAATCATTTGATATTACTTTGATAGGTAGAATAGTTACAGTTGTTGCTAATGGAATAACAGTTATTTGTAACCAAACCATACCGGGAATAACAGGTGGTGCGCTCGATAGTAATGAAAATGAACCGGGGCCTTTATTTTTTCAGGGGGATCATGGTCCTGTTGAGTTTAGGAATATTGTGCTAACACCTATTAAATAATTTACAATTTACTATTGCAGTGATCCCACAGCCCAATTAAGTTTATAATTTACTGTTTGATATTTCACCAACAATTCGGTTTGTTTTTGCAACAAGTCCAATACTTTGTTTTCACGTGTATTAATGAGGAACAGACTGCTTTCACCTTGTTGAAATTTTAATTCTTCATTTCGAAGCAATGTGTAATAATTCGTACGCATTTGGCTTACCAGCTGAAGTTGTTGTAATAATTGCATATTCTCATTGAAGTAGTAACGAATTTTATTTTCAGTTTGCCATTTCTTGCCAACTAATTCTAATTGAGATTCCTTTACCTTAATCTGCGCTTTTTTATAATCACCTCTACCCTGCCTCAAAAAAAGGGGCATATTAAACCCAATTCCCCATTTATAATTATTTTGTAAATACCCTGATTCCCATCCTTTAAATACTTGGTAATCGTAGTTAAGCACATTGGCTTTTACACTCAAATAAGGCAACATACCCTGAAACTTTAGTCGCTTATCTGTTTCCATGCTGGCCACTTTGAATGCGGCAGATTTTATTAACGGGTTATCATTCATGGATTGAACTATTAATTCTTCCAATACAGGCAATGAATTCATTGTAGAAAAACGGATTGTATCCGGTATGGTATTAATAGGGAGTAAATAAGGGCTGTCATTAGTATGCCATAAATAATTTCCCAACTCAATGGCAGAATTGGTTAGTTTCAAAAAGGCTTCTGAACGGAATAGTTGATATTGTTGCACTTGTGTAAAGGATTCTAAGGTATCCATCGCAGCCCTGTCACCATGTACAAAACCATTCTTGACCAATCGGAAACGATTCTCCGCATTTTCAACAAAACGGCCATATATTTTATACAATTGGTATGCTCCTGCCCATTGCCAATAGTCTGTATAGGCGTCTAAAAGCAAATTATTAATAATGCTTCTCCGTTCCTGTTCACTATTATTTTTTAGGATAAAAGCTTGTTGCAATGCAGCCCTTCGTTTATCAATCAATAAACCATTCCCCAATGGCAATTCAATTCCTAAGTAACTGGAACGGCCTTTGGTGACTTCTGATGATAAATAATCACCTCCATTGCTTTCAATTCCGGTTTTGATTGTGAAAGCGGCAGCAGTTGGAATTTGTAATTCTGGATTGGTGTAATAATAATAATTTTTACCATCAAAAGTTTTTCTGCTCGCATCCATTTCCAATACCGGATCAAATCCTCCTTTGGCAGACAACACATCAGCGGAAGCCCTATTTACCAATAAAGCAGCCTGTTTCGCAATTGGATGATAGCGGCGAACCATTTCCATCAACCTTTCAGGACTTAGGATTTCTTTTGCTTGTTGTGCGTGTGACTGCCATGAAAGGAAGATACACCCAAGTATTATTAAAATTCTATTTTGTTTCATCTTGGTTTGGCTTATCCATTAATGTCTTGTAATATTCTGGTGGAAATCCATTAATGTTTCTCCATAGTTCATAATAAATTGGAACGTCTTTCAGCAATGCTATACCATTGGCACCGCTCCCCATCTTCAATTGTTTTGGCCATGCTTTATCAATTCCATCTTCTTTAACCAAAACCCGGAACTTCCCATTACTACTTACTTCAGATTCTATGGCAGCTACTACTCCGCCAAAAGTACCGGAGCTTTGTTTGGGCCAACCACTAAACACAATGGCTGGAAAACCATCAAAAATCAGTCTTACTTTTTGTTCCCTTGATAAAAGTGGAAGGTCCATGGGGTCTACAAACATTTCCACTGCAAAAACTACTTTATCAGGAACGATGGTTACAATCATTTCAGCTTCCTTAACCATCTCACCAATACCGGCTTTTTTAGCTTTTATAATTTGTCCATTTTGGGGTGCCAGGATATAATATAATTGGTTTCGCGCATCATAATTGGCATATAGATTTTCCAACTTGGACCGATCTCCTTTCGATCCTGCTACATTGGAAAGTGATGTATATTTTTCGCCAGCAGTTTTAGAAATCTTATCGACATAATCTTGTAACGTACTGTTTTTTTCTATCAGTAAATTATTGATCTCTTGTTTACTCTGTAATAACTTATTTTCTACCACAATACGTTTTGCCAGTGCATTTTGATAACTAATTTTTCTTCTTTCCAAATCGGCTAAAGAAATGGATCCGCTATCATACATTACCCTTGCACCTTCAATCTGTCTACGTGAAATAGTTAGCTCATTTATAGCAGCTACCAAATCATTACTATCACTGGAAACTTTCAAATTTTGTTGCAATAGTTTGTTATCGATTGATCTTAATTTTAATTCTCTTCCTTTTTGCAATGCATCAATTTGCAAATCAGCAGTGGTTGCTTTACTTAAATAATTGTCAATACTGTTTTGCTTAGCATCAATTTGCTCTTTTGTTCTGCTTAATAATTTAGGATCCAGGTATTCGATTTTTATCTCTCCTAATTGCAATAAAGTATCTCCCTGCTTAACATAATCACCTTCTTTAACGGTCCATTTAATTACTTTTCCCGCAATAATTGTATTGACTTCCTGAGGACGTTGTTCTAGAAAAAGGGTAGTAATTTTTCCTTTAGCTCTGATATTCTGTGTCCAAGGTAATAGCAGGATGATAATCAAAAGTAACAACAAAGTCCATATCCATTTTTTAATTTGGCTGTTTCTATTGATATGATAAATATGACGATAGGATTTCAGGTTTGTATCCTGTAATGGCTGCTGGGTCTTTCCTGTTAAATCGTTTTTCATGTAGGTAATTTAAATCAAACTTGCTTTCCATTATCTAACCGTATCACAAGATCATAGTCACTAAGGTGTTCTTCTTTTTCAGAGAATATCAGAACCGTTAGATTATACTTTTTGAAATACTCCATTAATTTTTTAGACTGTTCCTTATTTAGTAGTTGAAAAGGTTCTTCAAGCAATAGCAATCTTTTTCCACCAAAAATGGCCCTTAAAATTAAAATCTGTAAAAGAACCCTTTGGGATAGTCTTTTACCTAGTGGATCAAGTTGTAAATCCAGTCCTTCCTTACTTGTTTTAATAAATTCAACTAAACCGATTATCTCAGAAAGTGAAATGATATTATCTGCGGAAATAGTTTTATCACCCATAGTAATATTTTCAAATAATGACCCTCTGAATATTTCCTTTTGGTTTAAAAGTACTCCTGTTAGAGACCGAATAGAACTTAGTTTGTAATTGCCAATAGGAAGTCCGTCTAAGAGGAGACTACCTTGATAACCTTTGAAGGCACCAGTGAGCATACGAAGCAAGCTAGACTTACCGGAACCTGAAGCTCCGTGTATGAGAACCTTTTGCCCGGCTGCTATCTTCAGATTAATATCAAACAAGCTTTGGGTTCCATCTAGATAAGTAAAATTTATGTTTTCGAAACTAATAGAAACACCCTCTTGGGTATCTCTTAGTTCTAGTGTACCCTCTATTTCTTCTTCGGCTTCAATAACCAAATTCATTTTTTCAATTGCTGTAAATGTTTCGTAGATAACATCCAGATTTCCAATTAACTTTTCAACGGAGCTAATGATGGCAATGATTACGATATCGGCAGCAATGAACTGACCAATATTAATCTGTTGATTTACCAGTAAGGTTGCCCCAACGAGTAGCATGATTGTAGTAATCAAAACTTTAAATCCAATAAGACTCCATGCTTGGGTCATAAGTATCCTAAAATAGGTGGTTCTGGCTGATAGATAGCCAACCAATAGTTTATCAGTTTTATTGATATGAATATTACTTTGGGGAGCATACTTAAAAGATTTGATCATTCTTGCCATATCCTGTAACCAAGCTGCCACTTGGTATTTATAATCACTTGATTCCATGGAAGCAGCAAATCCTTTCTGAGAGGTTAATCGAAATATTAGAATAATGATAATAATCAGTAGTGCTCCAAAAGCTATGAAAAAAACATGGTAGAAAGACAATAATATGATTCCGAAAAAAATTTGAATAATTGCCGAGGGTATGTCTAGTAATATTTTTTCAATTCCTTTCTGCAAAGTGGGTGTTTCAAAAAAACGATTGACCATTTCAGGCAAATGATAATTATCGAGGAGTTCAATATTAAGCTTTGGAAATCGACTTGAAAAAGCCAGGGCATAACGAACAAATATTTTTTGTTTTAACTTTTCAATTAATTGTAATTGCCGAACTTGTAACATCCCATTTAAAAAGGTTCCACCAACTACCATAATAATTAAAATCACAATAGAAGTAGAAATAGATCCGGCCATTACAAAACCAACGATTGTTTGAATGCCCAAGGGCAGGGAAAGTTGTACCAAGCCTGCTAAGACTGCAAAAAGATAAATGGCACTAATATCGCTTTTATCAAGCCGTAACATTTTTAAAAAGGTCTGAAATACTTCACTTGTGGACCTATAATTATTACTAGCCATTTGATAAAATTATTATTTTGTGATACATAACAGGAAACTAGTTAAAATGTTTAAAACTTAGTAAAAGGTACAAAATAAGTTGATCGAATCATGGATAAATTCTGTAATTGAGTTCGGGTAAAGTATGATGATAACTGATTCCCTTTTCATCTATTAACGCCTTATCTATTGTAACACCCGTTTCATATAGCTTAAGATTCAACCTGACAATAACCGTTAGTCCTGTTTTGGTAGAAGTCTGCTCAATGAGTTTTTGAACGGTTTTATAATCAGAAAACACAACGCCACTCATTGCTTTATGCACATGGCTGAATAATTGGTGTTCGATGGAATTCCACTTAGAACAATAAGGTGGATAGTGACACACAATGACCGATAAACCTGTTTCTTTTGACAAACTCCATCAGCTTATGTTTAAAGATATGATGACGATAAGAATTGGCCCCGCCCGAATCACATAACAGGAGGATATTTTTTGCATCAGGATACTGATTGATACCATATTCCAGCCAACACCAAAGTAAATTGTCTATCACAAAACCAGCTGTTTCACTGCTGCCACCAATAGACATATAGCCTTTATTGGCTTGCACATAATAAATTCCATGCGGAATAACTCTGCCTTCCGACAGGTGTGTATAATCATGGTCAAATACTTTAACGGTTTGGTTGTATAGCCAATGGATCTAAAGTAATCAAGTGGCTTTCTATCATGAAACTTAGCCTTGAATGGGTAGACCAGACATTAGGCGAATTAGATGATAACCGCAAACAGATTATGTATAACCAGTTTGTGCGCAATGACCTGACAGTATTGGTAAAAAATGAATTGCGGGGATCAGGAAATCCCGACACTTTAAATGATGCTGATATCGATAAGTTGGCAGTTCGTATGGGTGAAAAAGTTCAACCGATTGTTGAACTGATTATGAATAAAATAGATGACAGGTTGGTTGCACAACAGCAAACCGGTTCTATTGCACTTACGAATATTCATCTAAAGGAAAGATTGATCGGGTTGTTTCAGGCATTAAAAGAGTTGCAAAAAGAATCTAAAGCCAAAAGCGGTGCAAAGCACGCCCAGGGTGAACTATTGTTTACTAAGATGGATAATATTGACATTGCTCACTTGCTGCTCAATTTCGTACCATTCAATCAGTCCAAAATAGATGCAGCCGAGCAGCAATATTATAGGGTACGCAATAATTTGGATCGGGACGATCCGGCATACCAACAGCTTAATAAGGCTTTACAGAAATATTTTTTCAGCTAAAGTCACCAAACCATGCAAATCTAACATTTTGTGTTACATTTGCATAGATGATAAAACGCAGATTGGAAACAAAGATCAGAGAGGCGCTCAAAAGAAGCCCTTCTGTTGCCTTAATGGGTCCCCGCCAGGTAGGTAAAACTACTATTGCCTTAAATATATCAGAAACTATCCCATGCGTATATCTGGATCTGGAAAGCACACTGGATTTACAAAAGGTTCGGGATATAGTAAGTTTTCACGATGCTAATAAAGATAAACTCATTATACTTGATGAAGTACAACGGCTACCGGAAGTCTTTTCTCCTTTAAGGGGGATTATTGATAAAGAACGGCGCAAAGGAAATAAGGCGGGGCAATTCCTGTTTCTCGGATCAGCATCTATTGATTTACTCAGGCAATCCAGTGAGTCATTGGCAGGCAGGATCGCATATCTTGAACTTTTTGGGATCAACCAAATGGAATATGCCAATGATATAAATACACTCTGGCTTCGCGGCGGGTTCCCGGAAAGCTTATTGGCTTCATCAGAAAAAGATAGCCTAGAATGGAGACTTGATTTTATCAAAACTTACCTTGAACGAGACATCCCGCAACTTGGCCCCAGGATACCGGCAGAAACATTAGAACGCTTTTGGACCATGCTTGCCCATCATCAGGGAACCGTATTGAATTCAGCTAACTTAGGCAGAAACCTTGATGTGTCCGGTGTTACAATCGGACGTTACCTTGATTTGATGACCGACTTACTGCTCATCCGCCGGCTGAAACCCTGGACTTTTAACGTAGGCAAGCGACTTGTCCGTTCACCCAAAATATATGTACGCGATAGTGGGATCACACATGCATTATTGAATATAGCAGACCATAATCAATTGCTCGGCCATCCGGTTGTGGGGGGAAGCTGGGAAGGGTTTGTGATCGAAAATATTCTCTCGGCTGTCCCCGCCGGTGTACAATCATTTTATTACGGCACACCTGGTGGAGCAGAAATTGACCTTGTGTTAGAATTTTCCGGTTCAGCAAAATGGGCCATCGAAATAAAGCGAAGTTCATCACCTACAGTAAACAAAGGCTTTCACATAGCCTGTGATGATATTAAACCAGAAAGACGTTATGTAGTTTATTCCGGAACTGATCAATTTTCATTGGGTAATAGTATTAACGCTATTTCACTATCTGATCTAATGCAGGAAGTAATGAGCCAATAACAATTTAGAGGGTATCACTTCCAATCAAACCCATTTGCAAAAGGGGTAAACACGCAAAGATAGTACAAGCATTGTTTTTATTCAGTATTGTCGTTCTGCCGAAAAACGAACTCTGCTATATACTGGAATTTTAAAAAGAAATAATAAATAATGATTTGCCAGCTTGTTCTGGCAATGCCTGACTCCTGCAAAACTTTTATCTTTATTCATTAGTTAGTGTTTAAGCCTATTCTATTGTTTACAATAATATCGTATTACAAATTTTATTTCTACCTTACAGAAACGAGAAAAGTTGTCTTTAGCAAAGAGTTAATTTTCTATAGTGCTTTTTTATCAACCCAATTGACTGTTTATGAAACGTAGATTGATTGCTGATAAAATCATGATAACGGGTATTATCCTGCTTTTACTATTTACCATAGCCATTACTGTTGTTTCTATTGCAGAATCCAGGCAGGTAAATGATACTGCCAAACTCGTATCTCACACTCATGAAGTAATAATTCAGTCTGAAAAATGCCTATCTCTTATAGTGGATAATGAAACGGGGTCACGTGGCTATCTGCTTACAGGAGAAAAGGTATTTTTAGAGCCTCTTGTAAAATTCCAAAATAAAATATATCTTCAATTGGATCAGTTAAAATTACTTACCACTGATAACCCAATACAACAGGCCCGAATAGACTCTCTTTACTTTTATACTGATAAACGAATCGCATTTTCGAATCAAACAATATCAGTCAGGGATTTGAACG
>JAYTSC010000451.1:0-2244 GCA_043745885.1 Bacteroidota bacterium
GGTGAAAATGCAGAAAAGATCAAACAAAGAGCTGAATCTATTGCAACTGTGATGAAAATAAAACTGATTCATTCCTGCGTAGGAATTTCTAAAAAAATCTAACTATGACTATTCAAGAAGCACAATTACAAGTAGATGAATGGATAAAAACTGTTGGTGTCCGCTATTTTAGTGAACTCACTAACCTAGGAATTCTGATGGAGGAAGTAGGGGAATTAAGCCGCTTACTTGTTCGAAAATATGGAGAACAATCCTATAAAGATTCTGATAAAAACAAAGAAATGGCTGATGAAATGGCGGATGTTTTGTGGGTACTGATTTGTTTAGCTAATCAAACTGGAGTGGATTTGACTTCTGCCCTACAAAAAAACTTCGAAAAGAAAAATCTACGAGACATTGATCGGCACAGAAACAATGAGAAGCTTTAAAAAGTGAACCATTGTAGATTGTTGTAATAAAATGCCCAGCAGCTCTCAAATTCTCAGTTTTTTGTAATATACGCTGAAGATAACTTTACGTTTGAACATTCTATTTAATAACTACCGATTTTTTGAATCTATAGAAAAATTTCTACCCATTTCGCAGAGCAAGGGTAAAAGCATATTTTTGCCTCCATTATGAGTATTGTTCAAGATAATCAGTTTCAAGCGATAATTTCGCATGCCAAAGAATATGGCTTTGTTTTCCCCAGTAGTGAGATCTATGATGGACTTAGTGCCGTGTATGATTATGGCCCGTATGGCTGTGAACTGAAAAGGAATATCCGTGATTATTGGTGGAAAAGTATGACACAGCTACATGAGAATATCGTGGGCATTGACGCAGCCATTTTTATGCACCCCACTACTTGGAAAGCCAGTGGCCATGTTGATAATTTTAGCGACCCGATGATTGATAATAGGGACAGCAAAAAAAGATACCGTGTAGATCATTTGATTGAAGCAAAAGCCGATTTGCTTAAAGAAAAAGGCGCAGAAGGTGTGCTAGAAGCAGATACTTTATTGGCCGCAATGGATAGCTTATTGGCTGTGGATGACTTTATAGGATTGAAACAATTAATCATTGACCATAAAATTGTTTGTAGTGTTAGCGGCAATGCCAACTGGACAGATATTCGTCAGTTTAACCTGATGTTTTCTACCCAATTGGGATCAGTTGCCGAAGATGCAGATACCATTTATTTACGACCTGAGACTGCACAAGGCATTTTTGTTAATTTTTTGAACGTGCAAAAAACAGCCAGGATGAAAATCCCGTTTGGCATTGCACAAACGGGTAAAGCCTTTCGAAATGAAATTGTTGCCAGACAGTTTATTTTCAGAATGCGAGAGTTTGAGCAAATGGAAATGCAATTCTTTGTCAGACCCGGCACCGAAGGCGAATGGTATAAATATTGGAAAGAAGCCCGTTTACAATGGCATTTAAGTTTGAATATTCCACAAAGTAAATACCGCTTTCATGATCATGTAAAATTAGCCCATTATGCCAAGGAAGCCTGCGATATTGAATATGAATTTCCTTTTGGATTTAAAGAAGTGGAAGGAATTCATTCGCGCAGTGATTTTGATTTGAGCCAGCACCAGAAGTTTAGCAAGAAAAAGTTACAATATTTTGATACAGAGATTAATCAGAATTATGTTCCTTATGTGGTGGAAACATCGATTGGGCTTGACAGGATGTTTCTGCTAATCCTGGCCAATGCTTATGAGGAAGAAACCATACAAAAAGAGGATGGAACAACTGATAGTCGGGTTATTTTGCATATACCTGCAAAAATTGCTCCAATAAAATTGGCCATACTGCCACTTACAAAAAAAGATGGGTTACCGGAAATTGGTCGAGAGCTGATGAATGAATGTAAACCTTATTTTAAATGTTTTTATGAAGAGAAGGATGCAATAGGTAAAAGATACCGTAGAATGGATGCCATCGGAACTCCATTTTGTGTAACCATCGATCATCAAACAAAAGAAGACCAAACTGTAACAATTCGTTATCGAGATTCTATGTTACAAGAAAGGGTTTTGATGAGTAAGGTGAAAGATTTGGTTTTGGAACAAATCATGTAGATAATTGTTAAGGCAGACTTCACTTTTAACAATTAACGTCCTACTCTGCGTAAACTCCCTGATCTCCTAATCTCTGCGGTTGGAAAAATCCAAGCAATATGGGTGACTGTTGATTGTCGGAACTAACCCAACCGCAGAGAAAGGAGGAGCAGAGGATTCGCGGAGTATTTTATAC
>JAYTSC010000452.1:0-3529 GCA_043745885.1 Bacteroidota bacterium
CAAGTTGCGTTTACTGAAAGGTAAATGTTCCTTTCTAAATGAATATTTTCCCTGACTTGAAAAAATCGGTATTTTAGCCTTACTAATTCAACTTTTTCAACCACCTTTGTTGCCATTAGATAACACATTCGAACTTTTTATATACAATGGGATTGTTTAACTTTTTTACACAAGAGATTGCCATGGATCTGGGTACTGCCAATACCCTTATTATTCATAATGATGAAGTAGTGGTTAATGAACCCTCTATTATTGCCCTTAACCGCAATAACATGAAAGAGGTGTTGGCTGTGGGCAAAAAAGCCCTGATGATGCACGAGAAAACCCACGAAAGTATCCGTACGGTTAGACCTTTAAAAGATGGCGTAATTGCCGATTTTAATGCAGCTGAGCTGATGATTAGGGAACTGATCAAAATGATCTACCCTAAGAAACCACTTTTTCCACCCAGCTGGCGGATGGTAATCTGCATCCCTTCCTCTATTACTGAAGTTGAAAAACGTGCAGTAAGGGATAGTGCCGAACAGGCAGGAGCCAAAGAAGTATACATGATTCATGAGCCCATGGCAGCCGCTCTGGGAATTGGCATAGATGTAGAAGAACCCGTAGGAAACATGATTATTGATATTGGTGGAGGTACCACGGGTATTACGGTAATTGCATTAGCCGGTATTGTATGTGACCAAAGTATTCGAATTGCTGGAGATGAATTTACGGCAGATATTATGGAAGCCCTTCGGCGTTACCATAGTTTACTCATTGGTGAACGCACTGCAGAACAAATTAAAATTAATGTTGGGGCAGCCATGAAAGACTTGGAAAACCCACCGGAAGACCTACCTGTAAATGGACGCGATCTGGTAACCGGTATCCCTAAACAGATCATGGTCAGTTACCAGGAAATTGCAGAAGCCTTAGATAAAAGCATTTTTAAAATTGAAGAAGCAATCCTTAAAGCATTAGAGACCACCCCTCCTGAACTGGCTGCAGATATTTATAGAAGAGGATTGTACTTAACCGGTGGCGGAGCACTTTTAAGGGGATTGGATAAACGATTGAGTGCAAAAATTAAATTGCCCGTTCATGTGGCCGATGATCCATTGAAAAGCGTGGTTCGGGGAACTGGTTTGGCTTTGAAGAATTATCAACGGTTTCCATTTATTATGAGATAAAACGGCTTTGAGCCTTGAGCTATGTGCTGCGAGCCAAAAATTTGGACAGCTATAAGCTAAAAGCTCACCGCCCATAGCTTATAGCCTTCTACATTGAAAAACATTTTCTTCTTTATACGGCAATACTTTACTTTTCTCAGCTTTCTGCTGTTTCAGGTAATTGCCATCATTCTTCTTAGCAATGCAAGTAAATCGCACGAGACTTTTTTTGCGTCTGCTACCAATAGCGTAACAGGAAAAATTAATAAACGTTATAGCAGCCTTCGGGAATACTTTTCTTTAAAAGAGACGAATCGAATCTTAGCCGAAGACAATGCCCGCTTAAGAAACTTATTACCTGCAAACTTTTTTACGTATGAAAATTCAAAAAAACATGTACTTGATACCTTAACCAAAGACAGCTCAGGCAGATATCGGAAATTTACCTGGCTGCCTGCAAAGGTTATTTCCAATTCCTACACTTTACAAGCCAACTTTATATTCATTGAAAGAGGAAGCAACCAAGGTGTTAAAAAGGGAATGTCCGTTATGGGGCCCCAAGGCATTGTAGGCGTAGTTGTTGAAGTAGATAAGAATTATAGTAAAATAATGAGTTTGCTTCATAGAAACAGTAAAGTAAGTGCCATGCTGAAAAAAGACAATAATGCCGGAAGTATAGAATGGGATGGAACAGATCCAACTTACTTAACCCTCAGAAACGTTACCAAAGGCGCAAAAGTTGCAATGGGAGATACGGTAGTTACCAGTAATTACTCTGCCAATTTCCCTTCACATTTAGTCATTGGCACAGTTGCAAATATTTCATCAGAGTCGTTCAGTAATTTTTATACCCTTAAGATAAAAACAGCTACTGATTTTTTCAGTATCCAATATGTTTATCTTATTGAAAATGTTCGATTTACCGAACAATTACATTTAGAGAACACTCCTACAAAAAATCCATGAGCAACCTGTTAAAAAATATTATTCGTTTTATTCTGCTAATCCTTTTCCAGGTGTATATCCTGAACCAGATTCCGCCCTTACACCAATTTATTGTTCCGTATATCTATTTTTTATTCATTCTATGGCTTCCTTTTAATATTAACCACTTTTTGTTACTTATTTTGGCTTTTGCCTTTGGGCTTAGTCTCGATTTTTTTACTGGGACATACGGATTACATGCTGCCCCCTGTGTGCTCATTGCTTATATAAGACCATTTTTATTAAATCTGCTGATTCCCCAAGAAACGGCTGAACAAACATTTATAGAACCCAGCACCAAAAGTATGGGGTGGGCCCCGTACATTTTATATGTATCAGTACTCACATTTATTCATCATTTTTATCTTGTGTTAATTGAATGGCTGCAATTTGGTAATTTTGTATTTTTTATTGGTAAAGTATTGGGCACTACCGCTATCAGTTTATTAATGATTCTCCTTTCTGAAATGCTATTTTACAGAAAAAGCAGGTATCGGGTAATTAAATGATTGGATCATGTTTGGGACAAAAAAAAAGGTCAAAAGTCAAGGGTAAAACAAAGTCATGTTTTCTTTTTGAGCAATACCCAATCACTGTACAGGCCATACTTAAAAAAAATATGCAAACATTGCATCATTTCATGAACTTTGGTCTTTCATTGACTTTGGACTATTGACCATCGACCAAAAACTTGAATCACTTCATCATATTTAGCAAATAACTATGCCGGTATTTAATCAAAGCAGGGGGCGGATAATACAAATCATTTTTGTCGCTGTTTTTTTAGTCATAGCCGGGCAGTTGATTAACCTCCAATTGTTTTCCGCCAAATACAAACTGGCTGCCGAGAACAATGCCATTTCCCGTAAAGTTATTTATCCGGACAGGGGGATCATTTTCGATAGAAAAAGAAAAGCGATTCTTGAAAATGTGAATAGTTATGATTTAGTTGTCATTCCATCAGAAGCCAAAGCTGTGGATACTTTTGCTTTGTGCAATTTATTAAACATTGATACAGTAGAGTACAAAAAAAGAATGCGTGAGATTATTTATAGAACAGGAAATGTACGCATAGGTGTCTTTGAAGCTGTGTTAAGCAACGAAATGTTTGCCCGACTGAATGAAAACATTTACAAATTTCCCGGCTTTACATTAACGGAACGCTCTTTGAGAAATTATCCTTATAATGTTGCCGGTCATGTACTGGGATATATTGCAGAAGTGGATACGGGTTTTTTACGTAGGCACAAAGAGGATGGTTATCAAATGGGCGATTACGCAGGATTTACCGGATTGGAACGTTCATATGAAAAGGTATTAATGGGACAGAGGGGAATAAAGAATTTTATTCGTGACAATAAAAGCCGAATACAAGGCTCTTATGAAAACGGGAT
>JAYTSC010000453.1:0-1929 GCA_043745885.1 Bacteroidota bacterium
TATAAAATTTGTTACCTAATGAAGAGTCCAATTTAGCTGCTAAAACGTAGTCACTAATCGCATTATTATACTCTTTTAAACCTAAGTAAGCATCACCACGTTGGGTATACAAATAAGCGGTTAATGAATCTAAACGTATGGCTTGGGTAAACATACTAACAGCCTGGTTTAAAATGCCTTTATTAAAAAAACAATAACCTAACTGAAAATAAGGTATATCATAAGCATCTGGACTAAGTGAATGGGCTTTAGTGTAATCTGCTAATGATTTATCACATTCATTCATACTTGCATAGACAGGGGCCCGCCAAAAATAATAATACTCATCTTTGGGATTCAATCTAATAGCTTCTGCAACTACTATTAGTGCCGAGTCAAGGTTTTTTTTAGAGAAGTACACAACACCTAGGTTGAAATAAGCCTCACCCCAGGAATAATCCAATTTTATAGCCGAATTGTAATCCTGTATAGCTAAATCAAATTCATTTAATTCTGCAAAACAATCTCCTCTTGAAAAATAAGCATTTTTATCTTTTGGATCTATACGAATGGCCTCTGTAAAACTGGCTTTGGCAAGAACAAATTCTTTCTTTTCAAAATAATCAACCCCTTCGTTATAATATTTTTTTGCATTTCTGCCTTGACCTAAAGCAGCCAGATTTAAAAATAACACAACAACAAAAAAACCAATCTTTACCATTTTGTAGAAAGTTAATATTCAGTAAAAAGCTCAACAAGGTTACTTCAAAAATAGAGGATTTTTCAAGTGAGTAATAATCAATTTATTATTTTTTTATAAAAACAAAATCTCCCCCTTCATCACCTGTCTCTTTTATTTCACCAAACTGTGGAACTTGTCCGTTTGAACTATTATTAATAACTGCTGTTCTAAGGCTAGAGTATAGTTGTTCACTCAACATGTATTTCTCTGTATTTGATTGAAGTCGTTTTACAAGAAATTTAATAAAAACGCTCTGGTCCGGAACTTCCTTAAGCGTACCGCTGGTCATAGCTTTTCTACTTGGTAAATCATACAGTTCTTTAATAGCCCTGCTGGCGCCTGTCATTACAGCCCTGCTTTTGAAAATGCCGCCGGAAAAACAAGCATCTGAAATCAATAAAGTGTGTATTGACTTAACTCCTTTAATGTAATCTTTCAAATCAGCATTGCTTAGCCATGAAGAGCGATTGGTTTTTTTTGCATCAGCCGGAAACCAATAACCTTGCTTACGACTTTCATCCCATAAACCGTGGCCTGCATAAAATATAAGTACATTATCTATTGGTTTTACCTGAATCGATAATTGTTCCAGTGCTTCAAAAAGTTGAACCCTGGTTGGGTTTTTCAGAAAGTTAATGTCTTCTTTATTAAAAGTGTATTTATCCAATAATACTTCATAGAGCGAGTTGGCATCCTTTATAGGTTGATCAAGTTTATTGATACTTTCATCAAGATAATCTTCTATACCAATGATTAAGGCATAATATTTTCCTTCCGGTTTCAACTCTCTACTGGAAATAGCCATTATAGGCGTTTCATTTTGAGGTACTACTGCAGCAACAATCGGTATTTCTTTTTGCACAACTACTTCTGTTGCAGCTCGGTTAATCGTAAAATTAAGAGTACGCTTATTATTTTTTGTATCAGTGGCAGCAACAAATAGTTGATTATCGCCAACACTCAATGGTATAGTTGCTGAGAATTCACCAGAAGCCTGTAAAGTGGCTACTATACCATTGATAGTTACTTCAAAAATTCCACTAGCGTCTGTTGCCTTACCGGTAACTATTGCCTCTTTGATTGTTTGTACAATTCTTAATCCGCGTTTTAATGAAGGGGAAGTGATGCTTATGTTTGGTGGGGTGATGTCGGCTTTGGTGATTATTTCCTTGGCAGGGGGGCCGGGTGTTTTATTAACAGTATTACTG
>JAYTSC010000454.1:0-2819 GCA_043745885.1 Bacteroidota bacterium
TTTTTTGCCACAGTTAGCACAGAATTGGTCTAACAAAAATCTATGTAATCTGTGGCAATTTATAAAACCCTAAAGAATGGGCCTGTTTGTATTCCAACCCAACCGTATTATTCCCGAGAAATATAATTGTCCCACTTTTAACTATTAACTTTTAATTTTAACTTTCCTCCCCCCACTCCGTAATATTTTAACCCAATTCACTACCTATACATCATGAAAGCACTTTCCCAACTGGCCCTTTTACTAATAACGTTTACACATCTTGCAGCCCAGCCTGCAAAATCATCCTTGCTTTGGCAGATATCGGGTAATGGATTAGAAAAGCCCTCCTATCTTTTTGGCACTTTCCATATTATGTGCAAAGGCGAATTTGATATCTCTGGAGAATTAGCCTCTAAACTGAAAACAACCCAACAGTTTTACGGAGAAATTAACCTAGATGAACCGGATATACAAACAAAAATGATTTCGAAACTAATGTTGTCGGGCACAACCCTGCAAGCAATGATTCCTGCTACAGATTACCAGAAAATAAATACTGGTTTTCAGGAAATCACCGGTATGCCTATGGCTACCTTTAATAGCTTTAAACCCTTTTTATGTGTAAGTCTATTAGCCCTCAAAAGTATTACCTGCAATGAAACGGTTCAACCTGAAACAGAATTTGTTAGTGTTGCCAAAAAAAATAACCTACCTATTTTAGGCCTCGAAACCATCGACGACCAAATCAATGCAATCGACCGTGAACCCCTAGACTCGCAAATTAGTAGCTTACAAAAAATGATATTAAATTTTGATAGTGTAAAAACAGTGTTCAACCAGTTGACAGCCATGTATAAAACCAGAAATATTGATTCTATTTATTTATTTATGAAAAGTACCGGCACATCAAATGATAATTTTGAAACAGAATTATTAGTAAATCGAAATCGAAAATGGATCCCGGTTATAGAAAAAGCCATTAAAGAAAAATCGAGTTTCTTTGCGGTTGGTGCCGGGCATTTAGGGGGAGAGCAAGGGATGATTAATTTATTAAGAAAAAAAGGTTTTCGATTAGAACCGGTAATGTATTAAAACAAATGTCAATGATGGTTTGGAGTAAGACTTTTATTGCCACAGTTATACCGTTAAAAAACAAGTTTAATTCTGTGCCTTGTGTGGCAATTGAAAATATGTTGTTTGACTAATTAAAACAATTTGTCAACTCCTTAATTTGACTTATCTACATCAATGACTTCAGAAAAAGAATTTATATCGTTACTTAACCAACACCAGAAAATAGTGTTCAAAGTTTGTAATCTTTATATGGACAGGCATTCTGACCGTGAAGATTTGTTTCAGGAAATAACTTTACAAGCCTGGAAAGCCTATCGAAATTTCAGGGGTGATGCAAAATTTTCTACCTGGCTGTATCGGGTGGCTTTAAATACAGCGATTACTTATTTTAGAAAAGAGAAAAGAAATCCCGGCATTTTTTCAATAGACATTGTTCCGGATCAACCCGAAGAAAACATTAATCCTGTTGAAGAACAGTTGAAACTTATGTATATCGCAATCGGTCAATTATCAAAAATTGATAAAGCATTGGTGATGCTTTATCTCGAAGACTACAGCTATATAGAAATTGGCGACATGATGGGCATTACTCCAAACAATGTTGCTGTTAAAATGAATCGAATAAAAATAAAATTAAAAGAAGAAACTCAAAAACAAATGGCAACACTTTAAATAATTGCGTTATGGAATTAGATGATTTTAAAACCCAACTCAAGGATAAGCTTTCCTCCGATCATACAGGAAGATCACAGGAAGACTTTACTTCACTCCTAACAAAAAAAACACAATCGGTAATAGGTAAACTTAAGAAAAGTTTACGCTTTGAGATTTATTCGGGCATTGTCATAAACTTACTATTCTGGTATATTGGTCTAACCAGTCATTACCGAACGTTCAATATTTATTTCAGTGTTTTTGCTTTCCTTTCTTTGGGTTTTATTGGATTATTATTTTATTTACTCAAACGCACCAACCAATTAAGTAGCGCTACACTTCCTGTAAAAAATAACTTACAAACCATTGTTACAATTATTGAAGATTTTTGTAAACGATATTTTCAGTTTACCATGGGCTTACTTCCGGTCTGTTTTATTTTTGCTTTTATGTTAGTCTATCAGGAGCAGGAACAAATTCCACAAATGGATCGGCTAGCCAAACGTTTATTTTCTAGTCAATGGAAAGTGGTTGTATTTATAGTAGTGTATATGGGAGGATTATCTTTTGGAGTTTATTATTTTACCAAATGGTATTTGAAAAAGCTGTACGGTAATTATGTTACCCAATTAAAGTCATGTATTGCTGAGCTCTTGGAAGAATAGATTTATTCGCAGCCCTGTTTTCTTCTGGTATCTATCAAGTATTGTATTTTCCAAATATGGTTAATTCTAACCAATTGAAAAGAATTCACGCCACAGTGACTAAATTGTCCGTTTAAATAAAATTTATAGGGTGTCCATGCGATGGCTAGGTTGGCGTCTACTTTTACCACATCAAAACTTATTCTTTCATCCGCTGCATTGGGGGGCATGGTACTGATTACCTGAATGAAATCAGCCACCCGATCATTTTTAATAACTGTATTTCCGTTTTTATCCCTGGCAATGGTTTGTAGAATAGCACTATCTGCAAAGCATTCTCGTAATGAATTAGCGTCACCGCTTTTCATGGAGAAGAACATTTTACCAATGGTGTTTTTTACAGAGTCTACCGCATTTTGGGCATGTAACGAAGTTGTGCAGAAACTTAGTAATATGAGCAAGTGT
>JAYTSC010000455.1:0-1914 GCA_043745885.1 Bacteroidota bacterium
ATTAACTGACTATATACAAACTAATAAATTGAACATGAAAAAGCCGGAACATATATCCCGGCTTATTAGTTATTACAATACACTATAATGAAATGATTAAAATTTAATTTCCTCCTCATGTTCATTTATGAATTTATATTCAACCAAATGGTAATTGGTATTGGAACGTGATTTAAGATTTGATTTGAATTTCCGCTTCCACTTTTTAAGAATAGAACTAAACAAACCCTTAGTTAAATAAGAATACACAATAGGGTGTACCACAAGGGTAAGGTTTTTATGGCCATGTGTTACTAGGTAATGGAGTCGTTTTTCGATTTCATCTTCCAATAATAAAGTAGAACTTATTTTACCCGTACCGTTACAGGCAGGACAAGCTTCAGAAGTAATGATATTTACTTCCGGACGCATTCTCTGCCGGGTAACCTGTAATAAACCAAATTTAGAAATGGGTAAAAAAGAATGTTTAGCACGGTCTGATTTCATATAACCATCCATCGCCTCCTGTACTTTTCGTTTGTTATCGGGCAACTTCATATCAATAAAATCAATCACAATAATTCCTCCGATATCCCTCAGTCTTAATTGTCTGGATATCTCTTCTGCCGCTTCTAAATTCGTTTGAAGTGCATTTTCTTCCTGGTTATTACTTACACTTTTATAACCACTGTTTACATCTACTACATGTAATGCCTCTGTATGCTCAATTACTAAATAAGCGCCACTAGGAAGGTTTACGGTTTTGCCAAAAGAAGATTTTACCTGTTTCGTAACACCAAACTGATCAAAAATGGGGAGTCCGCCGCTAGGGTAAAGACTTACAATATCAATTTTATCAGGTGCAATTCTTTGAATATAACTTTGGGTTACTGCAAATAAGTTTTTATCATTTACCACCACTTTATTAAAATCTGCACTTAACAAATCGCGAAGAATACTGGTGGTTTTGGTTTCTTCACTCAAAATCCTAACTGGAGCAACGGCACCTTTCAGATTGGCATTAATGGTTTTCCAGGTGTCAGTTAATGCCAAAAGATCTTGGTGTAGTTCAGCAGTACTTTTGCCTTCAGCCGCAGTTCGTACAATTACACCAAAATTTTTGGGCCGTATGGCTTCCACTATCTTATGTAACCTTTTTCTTTCCTCAAACGAATGAATTTTTTTAGAAACAGCAACAATATCAGTGAAGGGTGCTAATACCACAAACCTACCCGGTAAAGATAATTCACAACTTAAACGAGGGCCTTTGGCTGCTATTGGCTCTTTCAATATTTGAACCAGGACATTGGGTTTGCCGTTCAGCACATCATTTATCTTTCCCGTTTTAATGATATCCGGCTCTGATTGAAATTTTGAAAAATCCAAACCAATTGTGCCGTTATTATTCATGGCAGCATGGGTGAACTTAAGTATCGACTTTACGTAAGGACTCAAGTCTGTATAATGCAGAAAGGCATCTTTTTCAAAGCCTACATCTACAAATGCAGCATTTAATCCGGGAATTAGTTTTTTTACTTTCCCGAGATAGAGGTCCCCTACAGCAAAAGGAGCATCTGTTTTTTCGCTGTGCAATTCAACCAGCTTTTTATCCTCGAGGAAGGCAATCTCCACCCCAGTTGGACTGGCATTAATAATAAGTTCTTTGTTCACAAAATGGCAGCTTTTAATACAAATTACAGCCGGTATGCGGCAGAATAAGATACACTTACATCCGTAACACTCATCACCATTTCAGGAAGGAAAAGGAAAAGTTGCAGCGTAGATAGGTCGTGACGAATTCCAGTAAAGTGTTAAATGCAGTCAAACCTAGGGCTTGACTGCATTTGTTATAGTGTCAATGGAAAGAATTTATTTATTCTTTTTCTTATGACGATTCTTTCTTAAACGTTTTTTACGTTTATGAGTCGCAATTTT
>JAYTSC010000456.1:0-1636 GCA_043745885.1 Bacteroidota bacterium
AGTAATCTGTATGGCTTCTTTTTCGGCAAGTAATAGTCTTCGGAAATTAATATTGCTTACATCTCCATTATAAAAACCTTTTAGATGAATTTCCTGTAATGCTTTTTCTAATTCATCCGGATGTGTTTCTTTCAATAAATAGGCACAACAACCTGCTTTAATCATGTCAATAATAACCATATCATTGTCGTTCATGGATAACGCAACTAATTTCATGTTTGGGTAAGTCTTGTTTAACCATTTTGCCGTTTCAATACCATTCATAATGGGCATATTTACATCAAGCAACATGATTTCGGGAACTTTTTTACAAGTCAACATTTTATCCTGTAGCTCTTTCCCATTCAATGCTTCCACTACCACATCATATACTTTAAAGCTTTTCAGCATAAGGCCCAAAGATTTTAGAAATAGCTGGTGATCATCTACAATACCTATTGGAATAGTCATTTGTTTATGTTATTTAATGGTAATTGAATGGTAACACGCGTGCCTATATTAATAGATGACTTCCATTGAACTGTTCCACCCAATAAGCCTGTTCTTTTCTTAATATTTAATATGCCAACGCTTTTGGAAGTAGTAGATTCATCAAACCCGGTTCCATTATCAGAGATAAATACAGTTAATAACTGGTTTTCTTCTTTAATTTTTATATCTATCTTTTTTGCAAAAGCATGTTTAAGCGCATTTTGTAATACTTCCTGCGTAATTCTGAAAAGAATAATTTGTGTGTCTTTTGTTAGAGATATCTTAGCCGGACGAAATAATTCAATGTGCAAACTTTTGGTGCTATTAATTCTTGCAATTTCGGTCTCAATATTTTCAATAAAATTAAATTGCTGTAACCATTCTTTATTGAGAGATTTTGAAAGAGAACGTAGTTCCTGAATAGCTTTTGCCAATGTTTCATCTGCCAAAACCAAAGTATCGTGCGGATTTTTTAGTGAACGTTGCGAAAGACCAATTAACAATTTAGTGCTGTTAAGTAATTGCCCAATATTGTCATGTATTTCATTGCTTAGGTGATTTAGGGTTTCTTCTCTGGTTTCTAATTGTGATTGTAAAAGTTGATTAGAAAAGGCAGCTTCCATATTTTCTTTTTCCTTAAAATGTTTCAGGTTCCTTTTTAAATAGGCCATTACCATCATAACAATAAAGAGAGAGATTAAAAGCAGTAATACAGAAGCACCCAGAATAATGCTGATGTTATCTGATAGTTTTAACATGAAAACAACTGCTATGTTTAGGGTAGCTATGTTTTCTGTAAGTCTTTCCATAGTATGCCGTATATCGTATAAATGCAGAAAATTGTTAATAATATATTATGAAATCGCCAAAGAACACCTATGGCCTCATCACCTTGAACGATTAAGTATTTATAAGAGATAAAAATAAAAAAACTACCTGTATAATACGTAAAAAGACCCACAATCATCCAAAATAGTGAACCATCAGTTAAACCGGAAAGGCGAGCATCTTTTATTAGTCTCCAATAAAAATAACTGAAACAATACCCTATGATCAAAAAACTGCCTGCAGCAGACAAAGCACTGTTATAACTAGCAATTCCATCCCCTTTTGCAATAGAATAAGCAGCACATAATATAAAGCAAAATGCAGCAAAAGGAATTAT
>JAYTSC010000457.1:0-3517 GCA_043745885.1 Bacteroidota bacterium
GAAAACCGCTTGGGAAAAACTTCACGCGAACTAAAAATTCAAATAGGTGATACCATCTGTTTAACTCCACCAATCGGATGGAACGGATGGAACTCCTGGCAAAGAGAGATCACACAAGATAAAGTAAGCAGGTCTGCAAAAGCGATGTATGAAAGAGGACTGGTGAATCATGGTTGGACATATATTAATGTAGATGATTGCTGGGAAGGTCAGCGAGGAGGGAAATATATGGGCTTGCAAGCCAATGAAAGATTCCCTGATTTTAAAGGAATGATTGATACCATACATGCAATGGGTATGAAAGCGGGTTTGTATTCAACTCCATGGATATCAACTTATGCAGGATATAATGGTGGTTCATCCGATAGCGAGAAAGGAGAATTCACTCCCGAAATGCGGGCTGTAAAAAATTCTTTTCGCCGTATTGGCAAATATCGATTTGAAGAGAATGATGCAAAACAATGGGCAGATTGGGGAATTGATTATTTGAAATATGATTGGCGAATTGATGTAAAATCAACCGAATTAATGTCGAAGGCTTTGAAAAATTCAGGAAGAGATATTGTGTACAGCATCTCTAATTCTGCACCCTTCTCTAATGTATCCGATTGGCAGAAGTTAACTACCTTATGGCGAACCGGGGGTGATATTCGCGATACTTGGTTTAGTTTATTCAATTGTGGTTTCAGAATCGATAAATGGGGCCCTTATGCAGGCCCGGGGCATTGGAACGATCCTGATATGTTGATTATTGGTGAGATGAGTACCGGTTCAGATCCGCATCCAACAAGGTTAACACCGGATGAACAATATACACATGTGAGTCTATGGAGCTTACTTGCCGCACCCTTGTTAATTGGTTGTCCCATGGAAAAAGCAGATGATTTTACCATGAACCTATTAACCAATGATGAGGTAATTGATATTGACCAAGATCCACTGGGAAAACCCGCCAGACAAATCATACATGATAACAGCCACCAAGTTTGGGCTAAACAAATGGAAGATGGTTCACTGGCCGTTGGTATTTTTAATACAGCCGGATTTACCTCAACTCCCGAATCTTTTTTTACATGGGGAACAGAAACGCCGAAAGAAATTTCAATCGATTTTGCAAAACTGGGATTAAAAGGAAAATACAAATTGCGCGATGTTTGGCGGCAGAAAAATTTAGGTGTGTTTGAAAATAACTTTAAAGGAGTTGTTCCTTATCACGGGGTTTTGCTACTAAGGATGTTTCCGCAATAAAATGTAGCTCACTTTCCAAATATTTTTATGAGTAAATTTTTTTTTCTCGTATTGTTTAAGGTCTTGCCGGTTTCTGGTATTGCTCAATTATTACCATCACCGGTTGGATTGCGAACAAACCTGCTGCTTCATTCGGAGAAGGGTATTATTAGCAATACTAAGCCCTCTTTTATATGGCAAACAGATAGTTCAATAAAAAAAATAACTGCATTTCGACTATTGGTAGATTCATCATTATCCTTGATCGAAAATTACCATGCGAATTATTGGGATTCAAAAAAAATATTGACTAACAAGAGTCAAGCCGTTTACAACGGAATGGATTTAATGCCCGGGAAAAAATATTTCTGGAAAGTACAAATATGGAATGAGAAAGGAAAACCCACATCTTTCTCTTCTATTGACTCATTTTGGATGGACAAAAACGGTTCCTTTGATACGATATCACATTATTCCTTAGTATCTGAAATACAAAAACCAATAAAAATTGTTCCTGTTCCACAGAATGGATTTTTTCTTGATTTTGGCAAAGCTGCGTTTGCTCAACTACAGCTACATCTAGATGCAGAAATGAGTGATACTGTCACTATTGAAGTAGGTGAAATGGCGGATAATGATTGGATTGTTCGAAAAGATGTATCACAAAATATTCGTTATCATTTAGTAAAACTTTTTGTAAAGAAAGGGGATCATCATTATACAATAACTTGGCCAAAAGATGCTAGAAGGGATAGCCGTAAGCCCATTCAAATGCCAACATACATAGGAGAAGTATTCCCATTTAGATACCTCTCTATTAAGAATTTTTCAGGAGTGATTAATGAATCCTCCATTCAAAGGAAGGTAGTATATTACCCTTTTGATGAAAATGCATCTTCTTTTATCTCTAGTGATACCGTATTAAACCAGGTATGGGATCTGTGTAAATATTCCATTAAAGCAACTAGTTTTTCTGGTTTCTATGTAGATGGTGATAGAGAAAGAATACCCTACGAAGGGGACGCAGTTATCAATCAATTATCGCATTATGCAGTAGATGCAGAGTATAGTATGGCTCGAAGAACCATGGCCTATTTATTATTTCATCCCACATGGCCTACTGAATGGAGTTTGCAAAATCCTATTCTAGCTTGGAATGATTATATGTATACCGGTGATGATGCTTTTATAAAAAAATACTATGCCGAATTAAAAATAAAAACTTTAATGCCCTTGGCTGGTAATAATGGTTTGATTAGTACGTTAACCGGAAAACAAACAGACTCTTTCCTCCAGGCGCTTCATAAAAGTGATTTCGATAACAGGCATGGTCTGGTAGACATCACCGATTGGCCACAAAACGGGTATGTTGGAAAAGAAAAAGAATATGCTGGTGAAACAGACGGATTTGTATTTACTAAGTACAATTCAATAATCAACGCTTTTTATTATAATGATTTAGTGATAATGCAAAAAATGGCCCTTGTTCTTAAGCAGGATAAGGATGCAGAAATGTTTAGACTAAAAGCAAATCAAGTATGGCAGTCATACCAGAGAGTATTTATTGATGCAGAAAATGGTTTGGTAAAAGATGGTGACCAAACCAACCATACCTCTTTACACAGTAATATGTTTGCATTGAATTTTGGGTTGGTGATAGCCAAAAATACACCTGCTGTTATTAAGTTTATCAAGGCTAGGAAAATGGCATGTAGCGTGTATGGTTCGCAGTTTTTATTGGAGGCTTTATATAATCATGGAGAAGGGCAATATGGTTTAGAACTAATGACAGCAAAAACCCAAAGAAGTTGGTATAATATGATGCGATATGGGTCAACAATAACAATGGAAGCCTGGGATAAAGTTTACAAACCCAATTTAGACTTGAACCATGCATGGGGGTCAGCACCAGCCAATATTATTATTAGAAAACTAATGGGCATTGAGCCCGTAACACCCGGATTTGAAAGCTTTAGAATTAAGCCTGCCATTGGGGATTTAAGTTTTATACAAATGAAAACATCCACTATTAAAGGAGAAATACAAGTTTCTTTTCAAAGCACATTGCAAGAACAAATTTGGGATATTCAGATTCCCGGAGCAACCATCGCAAGTTTTTGGCTTCCAGATTCATACAATAATAAAAAAATATTCTTAGATGGGAAACTAGTAGGACTAAAGATCGGTAATCAATTGCAGAAAATCGAAAATTTAACCGGAGGTATGCATCAGATAGTGGCAAAATAATTCCTTTTTCAGTAAGTAATCCTATTTTGTATGCTTATATTTA
>JAYTSC010000458.1:0-2366 GCA_043745885.1 Bacteroidota bacterium
CTAACAAGCCCATGTTTGTTTAGTTAGCTATTTTTGGTACTAAAAAACCTTGTAAATCTTTTGGTTTTGTTGTCAATCAATTTCGTTTGTACGGACACAAACGGTGCCTTTTACCGGTCTTGTGTCCTCACAAGACCCCGTTTAAGTGTGCAGGGGTTTTAAATATTCAACTAAGGGAGATGTATCTTTACCGTTTGCGTTTTGTTTGGCATTAATAAAATATTGGCCCCCAACAATCGTCTTCCTTAAAATATATTAAAAAATAATTATGAGAAATGCAAGTACTTGGTGGATTATAGGGGCTATTATGTTATTATTAGATTTTTACGTATTTCAAGCTTTAAAAACGGTAACTCAAAACAGTAATGAAAAGTCTAGATTGGTTATTTACATTACTTATTGGTTAATAACAGGTTTAACCCTAGTGGTCTTATCGGCTTACCCTTTTATACAATTTTTGCAAACTTCAAAATTATTTCGCAATTATATATTTGCCATTATTATAGGATTGTTTTTTGCTAAATTAGTAGGCTCAGTTTTTTTTCTTACAGATGACCTTCGAAGAGGCTCTCTTTTTTTATTAAGTAAAGTGTTACCAGACACAGGAGCACGTTTTATGGATGAAGGCAATGCGATTCCTCGTTCTTCATTTCTAAGCTGGTTAGGTTTGGGAATAGGTACGGGTCTATTTGGTACCTTATTGTATGGGTTTAGTAATAAATATAATTACCAGGTAAAGAAAATACAATTGGCTTTTTCAACACTTCCAAGTGCTTTCAAGGGGCTAAAAATTGTTCATATTAGTGATATTCACAGTGGAAGTTTTCAAGACAAAGCGGCTGTACAACATGGGGTAAATATGATTCTTCAACAAAAAGCTGACCTCATTTTATTTACCGGGGATTTAGTGAATGACCGTGCGGAAGAAATGACGGACTATATGGATGTTTTTAGTAAAGTATCTGCACCCATGGGTGTGTTTAGTTCTTTGGGCAACCATGATTATGGCGATTATGTTTCCTGGCCAACACCCGAAGCAAAAATTGAGAACCTCGAAAACCTTAAACAGGTACACGCAAAATTAGGATGGCGCTTATTAATGAACGAGCATGTTTTATTAGAAAAAAATAATGAACAAATCGCCATTTTAGGTATTGAAAACTGGGGAGCCAAAGGCAGGTTCCCTAAATACGGTAAAATGAAGGAAGCTTACCCCGGAACGGAAAAGATTCCCTTTAAAATATTATTAAGTCACGATCCTAGTCATTGGGATGCCGAAGTAAAAACTAGCTATTCAGATATAGATTTAATGTTGGCCGGGCATACCCATGGAATGCAATTCGGGCTTGAAAACCCATATTTTAAATGGAGTCCGGTAAAATGGATGTATAAACAATGGGCCGGATTGTATGAAGAGGGGAACCAAAAATTATATATCAATCGTGGGTATGGATTTATAGGATATCCCGGAAGGGTGGGAATTTTACCTGAGATAACGGTGATTGAGTTGGTGTAAGTGATAATTTCTTATTCGCAAAATATTGCAAACCAAATGATTAGCTTTTACAATCCTAAAACGGAAAATGAAACAGCCTAGATGATATCTTATTTTTATTCTTATTCTTTGTATCTTTTAGAGATAGGTTATAACTGATCTTTACTTTATTTTGTATCCATTCAATTAATTATTTAAACATTTTCGGCACGGTCATTGCATATTATAAATTACAAAACAAAAAATATTATGAAAAAGCTATTTGCATCAGTTATTGTTTTAGTCCTGTTTTATACTTCTATACAGGCACAAGGAATAAAGTTGGGCATAAAAGCCGGAACTAACTTAACCAAGATTTCCGGAAAATCATTTAATGATGGTTTTGATCTATCGTACCATTTTGGCGGGTTTATGGAATTGAATTTTAATAAGAAATGGGGTATACAACCCGAAGTTCTTTGGAGCCAGTCTTCCCAGAAGCCTACTAGTTTTAATTCCATTTATGCAGGGACTTCCGTAATTCCCACATTTAATGGTCAAGAGCCTTTGAAATTGGATTATTTGAGTTTTCCTATACTTCTAAATTATCGTATCGGAGGAATTTTTTCATTGCTTGCCGGTCCGCAATATAGTATCCTAATAAATAAGGAGAACAATTTTTTGCAAAATGGTCAATCCGCTTTTAGTAAGGGTGATCTTGCTCTAGTATTGGGTGGTCAATTTAACCTTGATTTTTTAAAAATCTATGGACGTTATAATATAGGTTTAACAAATATTAACGATATAGATAGTAAAGACAAATGGACTAGTCAACAAATACAATTAGGGTTAGGGTTTCGGTTTTAGGTAAGCATAAAGCTAAAAGCAGAAG
>JAYTSC010000459.1:0-4266 GCA_043745885.1 Bacteroidota bacterium
ATGTTTGTGAAGGCACAAACATGGCGAAGGCTAATAGGTAAACACTTTACCCCCAGCCATTACTTCTTGTGTTTTCTCATCAAAAGTTACTTTTTGTCCGGTACGGCAGGCTGCATTTGCCATGATGGTTGCTATCGAATGATTATACCCTGCTTCTACCGGACCATTGGGTTGCTTTCTGCTTCTGATGCATTCCATCCAATTGCGGATGTGAGCCGTGGTTAATGCATCACCACCCGTATTGGCTCCGGATTCTACTTTAATAACTTCCGACAAACTTAATTCAGGCAATAAATTCGGTTTCATTTTCATTGCAGCAGCTGGTCCGGCTCTCAATCCTCCTTTGGGAGAGACTTTATTTGTAATCAAATTCAATTCGCCGCCATTACTATAATATATTTCACTTGGACTTTCATCTCCATTATGCATACGAGACATAAACACAACCTGGAAGCCGGTATTGGGATTATTTGTTGGCCCATATTCAAACACTGCAGTGGTGGTATCCCAGTTTTTTCTGCCATCTTTCCATTGATAAACTCCTCCATTAGCAGTTACACTTCGTGGATGTGCCAAACCACTAAACCAGTTTACTGTATCAATTTGGTGACTCATCCATTGGCCGGGCATTCCTGATGAATAAGGCCAGAACAAACGAAACTCTAAATATTTACGAGGGTCAAAATTTTCGAAAGGCCGATTAAGCAAAAAGCGCTTCCAATCCAAGTCAGCTTCTTTACATTGAGCAACTAAATCGGGCCTTCTCCAACGGCCGGGTTGATTTACGTTCCATGTTAATTCAACCATGGTAATAGGTCCAAATTTTCCACTTTGTATAAATTCTGCTGCTGCTGCATAATTAGAGCCACTTCTTCTCTGTGAACCGATTTGAACAATACTTTTCGATGCCTTCACCGCCTTCAATGCCGCACGATTATCTTGCATGGTTTCTGCGAAAGGTTTTTCACAATACACATCACATCCGGCATTTACAGCTTCAATGGTATGTAACGCATGTTGAAAATCTGCGGTGCTGATAAATACAGCATCAACCGTTTTGGAAGAATACAATTCATCATTATTTCGGTAAGCCTTGATATCATGCCCCATTTTATCTTTTAGAAAGGCTGCACCTTCTTCTCTTCTATTTTTCCATAAATCTGAAACGGAAACAATATCAAAATTCATCTCCTTATAAAATTTCATGAAGGGGGGAATATGAGAACTTCTATGACGATCTGAAAAACCCACAACACCTACCCTTACCCTATCATTGGCACCCATAATTTTGGCATAGCTTTTTGCACTAAATCCTATCGATGCTACATAGGTACCAACTGCTGCTTTCGCAGTTTGTTTGATAAAATCTCTTCTTGCATTTGTCATGACTTATTGATTTTAAAAAATTAAAAAAAAATCGAAGCTTTATATTCTATTACCAACCTAAACTGATAATACTAAATTATAAATTAAAATATTCTTTGGCATTGTAGTAACAAATGTTTTTTACAATATCCCCCATCCATTGTTCATCGTTGGGCAGTATGCCTTTTTCCATTTCATCGCCAATCAAGTTACATAGAATTCGACGAAAATATTCATGGCGTGGAAAAGAAAGAAAACTCCTGCTATCGGTTATCATTCCAATAAATGTACTAATCAAACCCAAATTAGATAAGGCATTCAATTGTTTTTCCATACCATCTTTTTGGTCCAAAAACCACCATCCCGAACCAAACTGCATTTTTCCTTTACTGCTACCATCATTAAAGTTGCCTAGCATACTGGCAAATACTTCATTATCAGAAGGGTTGATATTATAAATAACTGTTTTAGCTAATTGGTCGGTTAGATCCAGATGATCAAAGAAAAGGGACATCTGTAAAGCTTGCGGGTAATCTCCAACAGAATCAAAACCAGTATCGGCACCTAATATTTTATTCAATCTTGAGTTGTTATTCCTTATGGGTCCAAGGTGAAACTGTTGCACCCAATTTTTGGCATGATACATTTTACATAACTCTGATAAAACATACCCCATAAAAGCATCAGGATCGGAGAATTTATTCTTTTTACTTTTAAGAAAGCCGGCAAATTCAGTTTCTAATTCTTTGGTGAATCGAAATTTAGCCGGCATTTGAATTAATCCATGATCAGAGACCTTACAAAAATTTGTATCAAAATAATTCACCCTGTTTTGTAAAGCCTCCAGTAAAGAACTTATATCTGAAATAACAATGCTGCTACTTGCCTGTAGCATTTGTAAGTATTCAAAAAATGACTCTTTATTTTCAATCCGCAGAATCCGATCTGGTCTAAATGAAGGTGAAACCTTAATAGAAAAACTATCTGAAGCCAATTGTTTATGAAATTGAAGACTATCCCATGGCTCATCAGTGGTACCGATGTAAGAGACATTAAAAGATTCGATGATAGATCTGGCTCGATGAGTAGAATTTTGCAATAACTGGTTACAAGAATTGTAAATTGACCCGGCACTTTTTTCGTTTAAATATTCCGAGATACCAAAAACATTCTTTAATTCTAAATGTGTCCAATGAAACAAAGGGTTACGAACGGTTTGTGGAACAATTTTTGCCCAGGCATGAAATTTCTCTTCATCTGTTGACTTTCCTGTGATCAATTTTTCAGGAACACCCATCGTACGTAATGCTCTCCATTTATAATGATCTCCTTTTAACCAAATATCAGTTAAATTGGCAAACTGTTTATTCTCAGCAATTTCCCGGGGCGATAAATGACAATGGTAATCAATGATGGGTAGATTTTTCACCTGGTCGTGGTACAATCGTTGAGCAACTTTTCCATGCAATAAAAAATCATCATTCAAAAAATATTCGCTCATAATTAATTAGTATTGAATTTAAACACCACTAAAAACAGTAAAACCCCCGTCAACGCCTAATTCCATTCCGGTTACAAACTGTGAAGCATCACTTAACAAATAAATTAATGCCCCTACCAATTCTTCAGGCTTACCAAACCTTTTAAAAGGCGTATTTTTTATTACAAGATTACCTCTATCTGTATAGGTTCCATCTTCCTTGGTAAGTAAGGTTCTGTTTTGTTCAGTTAGAAAAAAACCGGGCATAATTGCATTTACGCGTATGGTATCTCCAAATCGGTTAGCCACTTCCACTGCAAACCATTTTGTATAACAATCAATGGCCGCTTTTCCCATACTGTACCCCAAAACTTTTGTTACTACTTGTTTTGAACTTACTGAGGAAATATTTACAATACTTCCGCCACCATTTTTTGCCATAACAGCACCAAAAATTTGTGTGGGAATAATGGTTCCCCAAACATTAAGCACCATGGCTCTTTTCATCCCATCAATATTCATCGAGAAAACATCAGCGTCGGGTTGTAAAACACCTTCCGGTATATTACCGCCTGCTCCATTTACCAAACCATCAATGGTGTTATATTTTTCAAGAATAAGATCACGGGCTATTAGTAAGTCTTTTTCTTCCAATACATCGGCCACTATCGACATCGCATTCCCACCCTTAGCAATAATGTCGGTAACTCTTTGATTAGCAATACCTCCATTTCTTCCAATGATAATTGGAATGCCCCCCGCCTCTGCAATGGCATTCACAAAAGATCCGCCTAAAATTCCAGTACCACCTGTTACAACAATCACTTTTTCTTTCAACGAAAACAATTCACTTGAACCCATAGGTAACAGTTATGATAAGATAAATTTGGTCTTTAATTTTAGTCTAACAACTATAAATCAAGTATTAATTTACGAAAACGAAGTAGCTATTAATCATGCATCATCTCTACTCGTTTTATATTTTTAATGGGCACTAAGATTTCCTTTTTCTTTTTAACAAATACCAATACGCTATCCCTTTGTTCTTGAATAACCCCTTCGATGATGATTAGATCTTCTAATCCAATTATTTTCAAAGGCGTCTTATGTTCAATAAAATAGGTATAGGCCGATTCATTGTGATTAGAAACTACTGCCCGGTTAATTCCGCCTTTCCCACTTTTGGTAACAATAGAAATTACACCAAAAGCACCTTGTGCACCATACACAGACGTAGAAGCGGCATCTTTTATGACAGATATCATATCAACATCTTGGGTATTGATACCGGTAATATCTCCGGTATATACTACACCATCTACAACATACAAAGGTTGTCGCTGGTTGTTCAAACTTCCTAACCCTCGAATAGTTACTGATCCACCATTTTTTTCGTTCGTGGAACGCACATCTACTCCCGG
>JAYTSC010000460.1:0-2141 GCA_043745885.1 Bacteroidota bacterium
GGGAATATTTTAAAAATGGGCATCATTTTCGGTCGAAGTCCACTTTCAAAAATTTCTTGAGCTAGATCCCCGCCTTTCAAACAAATTATGCCATTGGGTAGGGGTTTCGAATGATCTTTTTTTAATAAGGGGGAACTCCATTTCCAGAGATCTTTTAAAGGAGCCACGGCACGGGAAATGGCGTAATCAAATTTTCGATTTTTTATTTCTTCCGCACGTATATGTTGTGTGGTGATGTTTTTAATATTTGCTCCCTCACAAACCGCATTCACTACTTTTAATTTTTTAGCAATACTATCCACCAGGTGAAATTTAACTTGTGGGAAAAAAATAGCCAATGGAATGCCCGGGAAACCACCCCCACAGCCTATATCAATAATTTGTGTGCCGGGTTGAAAGTCTGCAATCGCAGCAATGCTTAATGAATGCAAAACATGGTGCAAATAAATACTGTCTATGTCCTTTCTGGAAACTACATTGATATGTGCATTCCATTCTGTATATAAAGCTTCTAAGGCAGCAAATTGTTGTATTTGTTGCGTAGAAAAATCAGCAAAATATTTTAGTATTAAGCCCAGTTTTTGCGGGGTGCTTTCCATATGGCAGGTAGGGTGAAAATAAAATAAAAAAACATCCAGATATCCAATAATATGAAAAAAGGCCATAGATCGCGTTCATTCAATTTTTTCATGCCAAGAAAGTAAACGATCGACTGAATAATTAATCTAACGGAATAAACCAGTAATGGCATCCACCAATTAAAGTAAATAATTGATAAAGTAAATAATGGATAAACCATAAATAAACTTAAGGAATATAAGCCCAATAAAAGTTTATGTTTTGGTTTGTAATATCTCCCGGTAGTATAGTGTCTATATTTTTGTAACATCCAATGAGACCATCTTTTTTTAGGCTCACTTACTGTATGCGCCTCCGGATCGATAACTATCGCAGTGTTGGTACTGGTGGCTACTTGGTTGATAAAAAGGTCATCATCGCCACTGGGTATCTGGTTGATAGAAGAAAATCCTTTGTTGCGTAAAAATACTTCTTTCTTATAACTTAAGTTCCTTCCCACACCCATATAGGGAGTGCCTGCCAAAGCATATGATAAGTATTGTAAGGCCGTGTGAAAGGTTTCAAATCGAATTAATTTATTCAAAATATCGGGCCTTTTATGATAGGCGCCATATCCTAAAACTATTTCAATTGACTCATCATAAGCATCTTGCATTTTTTGTATCCAGAACTCAGAGGCAGGTGTACAATCAGCGTCGGTGAGTAAAACAATTTCATACTTGGCACTCTTAATGCCCATTGATAAGGGAAATTTTTTACCCTTAATCATCATCGCTTCTTGGGTTAGATGAACATGGTTAATGTTTTTAAACGATTTTTTAAATTCATCAATCACATATCTGCCTTCGTCAATGGAATTATCGTTTACCAAAACAACTTCATGTGAAGTTTTATAATTCTGAACAAGTACACCCGGTAAATTCATGGATAAATTTGCAGCCTCATCTCGTGCACAAATGATAACAGAAATCGGATTTTCGGAAGTGGTTTCTCTAACTGGGACCTTATAAAAAGCAAGGCGACTAAAGAAATACAAGTAATAAAAAACCTGTATGACAATTACTGTACAAAAAAAATAAAATACAATCGTCCCAAATAAGGCCCAATCGATGGATGGTAGCATCATTGGACAAAAATAAGGGTTAGTAGATTGCCCATAAACATTGGTGAAAAGTATTTTGTAGAACTGAGCCGTTTTATTGATTTGGATACAAGGTTATTGCCCATGTGCCATAGTTTAAAGAACCTTTTTATGAATGCTACTTCTATTTATTACCCTATTTTAGAAAATGGAACAATTTTCCACGGGCTATCGACTATGGACTATCGACTAACCCCTACTTTTGCCAAATGACTTCATTGGAATTTCAGATAAAGGCAACCGAGCCGGGCTCAAAAGCAAGAGCGGGAAAAATAACCACAGATCATGGAGAAATAGCAACCCCCATCTTTATGCCTGTAGGAACAGTGGGTTCTGTGAAAGCGGTTACCCAACAACAATTAAAACAAGATATTAAGGCCCAAATTATATTAGGCAATACCTATCACCTATACCTACGCCC
>JAYTSC010000461.1:0-5691 GCA_043745885.1 Bacteroidota bacterium
CAGGAGAAACCAGATATTGGTTAAAACTTCTTGATAAGTGCAAATTGGTTAAGATAGCATATACGCGATATTTAAATTCTATTGAACATATTATAAACATTGTAACTAAAATTGTCAAAACCAGCCAGGAATCGATAAAGAATATTCAATAAATAAAGCAAATGATTTCTTCATTCAAAATTTAAAATTTAAAATAATAACAATGGCTGATATATTCTCCACTTTCCTAGGCATCAAATCGCCCAACCCCTATTGGTTAGCGAGTGCCCCGCCTACTGATAAAAAAATAAACGTACTACGTGCATTTGAAGCAGGTTGGGGTGGTGTGGTATGGAAAACTTTGGGTAGTCAGGTAAAAAATGTTTCTTCAAGATATTCAGCAGTAGATTTTAATGGAGGAAGGATCATGGGTTTTAATAATATTGAATTAATCAGTGATCGCCCCTTATCCATAAACTTACAAGAAATAGAAGAGTGTATCAAACTTTTTCCTGATCGCGCCATGATTGTTTCTTTAATGGCTGATAACGATAAAGAAAGCTGGCATGAAATGATTAAAAAAGTGGAAGATACCGGTGCACATGGTTTAGAACTCAATTTTGGTTGCCCTCATGGCATGACAGAAAGAGGTATGGGTGCTGCGGTTGGCCAAGATCCGGAAATTGCAAGAATGGTGGTTGAATGGGTAATGGAAAAAGCTACCATCCCTGTTATCACCAAATTAACACCAAATGTGCATTCTCCTGTGCCAACAGGCAAAGCATGTGTAGAAGCCGGAACGAATGCCTTATCATTAATCAATACAATACAATCTGTAACCGGAATCAATTTAGATACCTTAGTTCCCAATCCAAATGTTGGCGGGAAATCTGTTTTTGGTGGTTATTGTGGACCTGCAGTTAAACCAATTGCATTAAAGATGCTTACTACAATCAGCCAGGATATAACAACAAATAAAGTACCCATTTCCGGTATTGGGGGAATTAGTACATGGAAGGATGCAGTTGAGTTTATGTTACTGGGGGCATCTAATGTACAGGTTTGTACAGCAGTGATGAAACATGGTTTCAGAATCATAGAAGACTTGTGCGAAGGATTAAATAACTGGATGGATGAAAAAGGATATGCTACCATTGATGATTTTATTGGCAAATCCGTATCTAACATAACCCATTGGGAAGACCTGGATATAAACTTCCATCACATTGCAAAGATCGATCAGGATAAATGTATTCACTGTGGCCTTTGTTATATAGTTTGTGAGGACACTTCTCACCAATCTATTCAATTGGCTTATGGTAAACCTTATAATACTTATTCAATTAAGGATGAAGAATGCGTGGGTTGTAATTTATGTAAGCTCGTTTGTCCGGTAAGCGATTGTATAACCATGGAAGAGCATCGTATCGCACCGGAATATGTTAACTGGAAAGACTTTCAGCGGTTAGGTCTTCCACTAAATAACCATTAAAATTGATTAACTAGTCATTCCGACAGCCTTCCTGATTTTCTAGTGAAATCTGAACACATAATTTACTAATTTTGAAAGATGAAAATACAGTTTTGGTCGGTGGGTAAAACAAATGAGGCGTATGTTAGATCTGGCATAGAAGAATTTACCAAAAGGATTAACAATTACTTTTCTGCAGACTGGCACCTGATTCCTCCACTTAAAAATGCCATAAACTTATCTGAAATAGAATTAAAAAAAGCCGAAGCCGTAACTATTTTACATCAAATCCAAAAAGACGACTTTCTCATTTTATTAGACGAAAGAGGAAAACAAATCAATTCACCTGAACTGGCCCAGTGGATACAACAAAGAGCAAATGCGAGTACGAAAAGAATTATTTTTTTAATTGGAGGTGCTTTTGGAGTTGACAAAACGGTTATGCAAAGGGCCAATTTAACCTGGAGTATCTCCAAATTGGTTTTTCCACATATGTTGGTTAGATTGATATTGTCCGAACAAATTTATCGGGCTTGTACAATATTGAGGAACGAAAAATATCATCACAACTAATAAATATGTAAATTGCCTTTATGCTTACAATCACCCTCATCATTTTATTAGTTACCTGTGTCATTTCATTTACAGCTTTTTCAAATGAAAAAATTACCAATGACCTGATTTTTTATCCAACAGCTATTACCAACCATAATCAATGGTACCGTTTTATTAGTTGCGGGTTTATACATGCAGATTTTATGCATTTGGCTTTTAATATGTACACTTTTTACCTTTTTGGTGGCATGGTGGAAGAAGCCTTTACTGCTTTATTTGGCGGATTAGGGAAAGCATTATATACAATTCTTTATTTTACTGCTTTGGTCATTTGTCTTTTACCTACTTACTTGCAGCATAAAAACAATTACCATTATAGAAGTCTTGGGGCTTCTGGTGCTGTCTCTGCAGTAATTTTTATTGGCATTTTCCTAAACCCCACTATGGGAATGGGTATCTTCCCGATACCGATTAATATTCCTGCTTTTATTTTTGGCCCAATCTACTTGCTTATTTCATTTTATTTAGCAAAAAAAGGCAGTGGAAATATTAATCACTCTGCTCATATCTGGGGGGCTATTTATGGAATTGTGTTCACAATTATTACTTGCCAATTTATGAGCAATTTCAGACCCATTGAAAATTTTGTAACAGAAGTGACTGGCTACTTTCGATAAGATAGTAATAGACTGCCTTTTGTTTGCGTGGTGATTTTGAATCGATTATCGATTCGATATCCTACCACCCATATTATTTTTTGATTGCTTTCAATAACCCAAACTTTCTCTTTTTCTGTTTTTGACAATTTGAGGTCGATTAAAAATTTACTGACCTTTTTTTTCTTTGCCATTCCCAATGGATAAAAATAATCACCAGCTTTCCATTTTCGTAAAAGCAAAGGAAAGCTAATTCCTGAACTGCTTAGTAATGCTTCTGTAGATAGGGATGATAATTCTGTTGGTTGGTTATCAAAATTCGTTAAAGAAATTAAACCATTTTCAAAAACTACATTTTTTTCATCCCCGTTTATTATGATATTTCGCGCTATTTCATTTGAAATGGGGGAGATTAATAACCAGTTTCGATTACGAATAATTCTGTGTGTTTGTGATGATTGATAGCTGCCATTTTCAGCATTCAACAATTTAATTACTTCTTCCGTCTGGGGCGAACGAAACCCAAATTTCTTGATTAACTCCCATGTAATGGTATGTAGTGGACTTGCCTTTTTCCATTTCAATACGGGCACTCGGCATTCGTTATCTTTGAATTCTATTAATTTACTAATTTCTTCTTCTACTGATTTTTGGTACAACTGCGCTATCTCATGAAAACGGGCAATGTTATGTAAAAGGTTTACTTCTACATTAGGAAACACTTCTGCAATTTGTGGTAATAATTTGTTGCGGAAAAAGTTTCTAGTATAGTCATCTTCCCTATTGGATGAGTCTTCTACAAATGTTAACCCCAATGATTCTGCGTATGACAACAATTCTTTTTTTCTAAAATGAAGTAAAGGCCTGAGTAGTTTCCTTTGCTTTAATTCCGGTTGTATCCCTTCCAATCCATTAATACCGGTACCCCTGAAAAAATGCATTAATAGGGTTTCAATATTATCATCTGCTTGATGGGCAGTTACAACAAAATTGTTGGAGAGGATGCGCACAGTATCCGATTTTTCTGACCCCTTTGCTGATCGATTCCAGCTAGTCAGTATTTGATTGAACCATTCATAACGCAAATCCCTGGCAGCTACTTGGATAGAAATTTTATTTTCAGAACTATATGTTGAAGTATCAAAACGCTTAACCAGTATTTCTTTACCATACTTCGCAGCAAGGGCTATTACAAATTTTTCATCTCGTTCACTCTCCTCCCCCCTTAATTGAAAATTACAATGGGCTATCTGAAATGGAAATCCTGATGTAGCAACCAGATCTACTAATACAATACTATCCACTCCGCCGCTCACAGCTAATAACAATTGGCAGTTATTAGGGGAAAGATGACTAAAATGTTTCTGCCAGTGAAATTGAAATTTTTGAACCAGATTCATTTGATTAATTAAATTGTCACAGAAATAACCAAATCGTTCAACTTCTGAAATTAAAAAAGCATTACAAATGAGAAATTATCCTTTTTTCATTTCTTTCGCCCACCCATCATTTAAAGTAACAGTCCTATTAAAAACAAGTTTATCAGATGAACTTTCTTTATCAAGACAAAAGTATCCTTTTCGGATAAATTGATATCGGTTATTCAATACTGCATTTTGCAAAGCCGGTTCTGCATAAGCATTCCTAACTACCTGTAAAGAATGCTCATTAATATGGTCCTTAAAATCCCCTTCTGCATTGGCAACATCTGCTACTTTAAATAAACGGTCATATAAACGAACCTCAGCGGTAATGGCATCTGCGATACTTACCCAATGAAGTGTGCCTTTAACCTGTATACCCGATGTATCAGATCCACTTTTACTTTCAGGAAGATACGTACAATGTAATTCAACTATTTTTCCGTTTGCATCTTTCACAACTTCATTACACTTGATGATAAAAGCACTTTTTAATCGTACCATTTGCCCAGGTGCCAATCTAAAATATTTCTTAGCGGGGAACTCCATAAAATCTTCCTGTTCTATATATAATTCTTTGCTAAAGGGTATTTCTCTATGACCACCATCTAAATCTTCCGGATTGTTTTCACTGTTTACCATTTCACCTTTGCCGGCGTAATTCGTAATAATGACTTTTAAAGGATCAAAAACAACCATTCTACGTAAAGCGATCTTATTTAATTGCTCACGAACAAAGAATTCAAGTAAGCCTACTTCAATCAAGTTTTCTCTTTTGGCAATTCCAATACGATCACAAAAATTTCGAATACTTTCTGCCATATACCCTCTCCTCCGCATACCACTTATGGTTGACATTCGAGGGTCATCCCATCCATTTACATGACCTTCATTAACCAATTGCATTAGTTTCCTTTTGCTCATAACGGTATAGGTCATATTTAGTCTGGCAAACTCATATTGCTGAGATGGAAAAATGTTTAGTTTCTCGATACACCAATTGTAAAGATCACGATGTGGAATAAATTCAAGCGTACAAATTGAATGTGTAATTTTTTCAATAGCATCGCTTTGTCCATGCGCAAAATCATACATTGGGTAAATACACCAATTATCTCCTGTTCGATGGTGGTTAGCATGCTTGATCCGATACAAAATAGGATCTCTCAGTAACATATTGGATGATGCCATATCTATCTTCGCCCTTAGTACTTTTGTGCCATCTGCATACTTACCTTCCTTCATTGCGGTAAACAACTGTAAGTTTTCTAGTAAAGTTCTATCTGCAAAATAATTTCTGGTACCCGGGGTGGTGGGCGTTCCTTTCTGCAAAGCAATTTCTTCACTGGAACTATCATCAACGTATGCTAATCCCGTTTCTATCAACTGAATTGCAAACTGATATAGCTGGCCAAAATAATTGGATGCATATAATTCTTGGGCCCATTCAAACCCCAACCAACGTACATCCTCTTTAATACTTTCTACATATTCTGTTTCCTCTGTAACCGGGTTGGTATCATCAAAACGAAGATTTGTTTTCCCACCATATTTTTTGGCAAGTCCAAAATTCAGGCAAATGCTTTTGGCATGTCCAATATGCAAATAA
>JAYTSC010000462.1:0-3717 GCA_043745885.1 Bacteroidota bacterium
GCTATTGAAACTATACAAATGGATACAACCATAACCGGAGTGGTTACGGATAAATCAGGAAAGGTACTTGATGGTGTTTCAATTAAAGTAACTGAAACAGGATTGGTTACAATTTCGAAGCAGAATGGAACATATAGTGTTGTAGTACCCAATCTATTATCTACCATCGAATTCAGTTATATTGGTTTTACAAGTCAACAGGTAAAACTAAACGGTAATAAGAGTATCAACATCAGCTTAAAATCCGAATCGAATGTTTTAAACGATGTGGTTGTTACCGCGCTGGGGATTAGTAGAAAAAAACGATCACTTGGATATTCCATTGCCGACATAAAAGGAGCTGAACTTACAAATGGAGGAAGTTCAAATCTGGTACGTTCACTTGATGGCAGGATGAGCGGGGTTAATTTTACACAAGCCAGCACCGACCCGGCCGGATCGGTTTTTATTACGATTAGGGGGGCAACCAGTTTAAGTTTACCAAATTCTACTGCAAACAGCCAGCCGTTGTATATTATTGATGGTATTCCATTGGGTAAGACAGATATTACCAATAAAAACGGAGTTGATTTTGGTAACCTGATATCACAATTGAATCCGGAAGACATCGAAAGTATCTCGGTTCTAAAAGGGGCAAGTGCCGGCGTTTTATATGGTTCACAGGCAGGTAATGGTGTAATTATGATTACTACTAAATCCGGGAAAGCGTCTAAGAAAGGGCTCGGAGTTGCTTTTAATACATCTATGGTATTAGATAATCCATATAATTTCTTTCAAACCCAAACTGCTTATGGGGTTGGTATCAGAAGTTCTGTATTCATTGCTGGTGGAGGGTATGACTGGGGTCCAAAACTGGATGGTTCTTTTACTATCAGCAGGTGGAATACACTTTCACAATCAAATGAAACAGTGCCTTTTTTAGCAACTAACGAAAACCGTTTGAAACAGTTTATGCAGAATGGATCAACTAATAATTATAATATAAGTGTAACGGGTAATTCCGATAAAGGATCGTTTCGTTTGTCAGTTGGTAAAATGGCTAATGTTGGTGTAATGCCGAATAATACAACAGATAGGATGACCGTGAATTTAAATGCCAGCTACGACATTTCTAAAAAGGTAAAATTATCAGTAAGTAGTAATTATGTTTCTCAGTATTCACCAAATAAATCGGCATCCAATAATGATGCAGTTGAACTTCTCACATTTGCATTTTTATCACATTTTCAGTCAGTAAATGAAATGAAAAATATTTGGCTAACGGGTTATGAAGGGATCAAGCAAAATGCCCCTGCTTACAAATCAAACGGGGACCCCTACGCAGATAATCCCTATATGTTTACGAATGCAGAAATCAATACTTACCGGAAAGATAATTTCTTCGGCAAAGCGGAATTGGAGTGGAAATTGTCTAATCCCCTTAAACTATTACTTCGTTCCGGGATGGATTATAATGGGGATAATTATGAGTACAAATTGTACAAGGGATTTACAGATGTTGTCAGAAAGGATGGTCGCTATTCAGTACAATCACAGAGTACTTTTGCTGTAAACTCTGATATCATGTTAGTTTGGAATAAAGACTTTAAGAAAATTTCAACAAGTGCAACAGCCGGTTATAACTATGTGTATGGTAATTCATACAGTACTTCTGCGAATGCCGATAAATTGGTGCGTGCAAACGATTTTAGTTTAGCAAATGCGGCTGCCGGTACATTAACTGCAAGCAATCTTTGGGGTGTAGGTAAAACTCAAAGCGGATATTTAAGTACACAAATCGGGTATGATAATAAAATTTATCTTGACCTCGCTGGAAGGTATGACCAAAGCGGAATTTTAGATGAAGATAAGAACCATCACTTTTATCCATCAGCGTCAATTAGTTGGATTACCTCAGAAACCTTTAAGCTACCAGCGTTTGTTAATTTATTCAAATTAAGAGGCGGTATTGCTCAGGTTGGGCATGGCATTGGTAAGCCAAGAAGCAACAATACATTTAGCTTTAATCCGGTTGATTACGGGGCAGTGAAAATTCTGAATATTGGCGGGCAGTTAGTAGATCCAAATATCAAATCTGAAGTAACAAATTCTTATGAAGCAGGGTTTGATTTGGTTTTCCTGGACAAAAGAATTTCTGCTGATTTTACGATTTTCAAAAAAATCCATGAAAACCAACAGGACTTTATACCAACTTCTCCAGGAACCGGCTATACGGGTATGTTAACAAATATTGGTACTGTTGAGGCAAAGGGAATTGAAATTGGATTAACGGTAGTTCCCATAAAAACCAAAAAGTTGACATGGGATATCTCCGCTTTTTATACTAAAACCGATGCCTATATAACGAAACTTTCAAAAACGTATATTCCAAATGGCTATACATTTTATGGCAACGGCCCTAACGTGAATTTAAGGATGGCAGAGGGGGATAGGATTGGCACCATGTGGGAAAATAATGTATTTGAAAGAATGCCGGAAACCAGTAAATATGCAGGTATGATTGTCTTGGATAATACGGGAAACTGGAAGTATTCAACCCTTGAAAAAGATAGAAAATCAATCGGTAATTATAACCCTGATTTTATACTTGGTTTAAATTCATCTGTTCGATATAAATCACTCAAATTATCCGTAGTTGCGAGTCTTCGGGTTGGTGGACAGTACATATCAAATGTTACCAGGCGATCTGTAACCAATGGGCATTCATTACTAACTATCGGTGATAAGGTTAACGGCCCTAATGATTATACAGTAGGTGGTCGTGATGCCGCATCGGGCGGTTTAAGCTGGCCTGCCTGGCAAACAATGAAGTACCCTTATATGGCGGCGCTGGTTAAGAACTATGCAAATTATGGTGCATACGCTCAAGACGCATCCTATTTTAAAGGTGTATGGCTAAAGCCTGGCGGAAATCCAAATAACGACAACGATTATATCGTAAACGGAGCGGACTCGCTAGCAACATTCTATGGGTTACCTGGATTGATTCTGGGCGCACAATATTGGAGTTTCACACAATCACTTGTGCGGGATGCAACAAATTTAAAAATCAAGGAAATTGTTTTGGAATACGCCGTTCCTTCAGCCTTTTTGGAACGCCATAAAATCCAAAGTCTCACTGTCGGAATTGTAGCAAGAAATATATTTCAATGGAATAAAAGCGGTGAGCAGGGAGATCCTGAAGCTGCATTTGAAGGGATTGGCATAAACCAAGGAATTATTGGTAAAGCATTGCCTTCCATAGCCTCTTTTGGATTTAAAGTAGGAGTGACCTTTTAGTTATTAATCTTAATCTTACACAGACATGAAAAAGTTCTTACTAACATTTATCTTCTTGGTATTCCTTTTTTCGTCATGTCAAAAATCTTCTTTTAGGGAAGATGAATTATTGGCGAAACGTGATGCTCTGGAATCTGCAGAGCCAAATCTGCTATTGTCTTCAGTAATTCAAAAGTCGGCATTTTTGTATCAGAATAAGGGTGGCCTTGGCACGAGGAACCTGGCTGTTACAGTACAATATATGGAGGGAAATAGAAACAGTGATGATAATACATACCTTGGTTTTCGTTTACCCAAAACTGATTTGTATGGATTTACAGATGTTATAAAAATGATTCAGGCGTCAATTGATATTGTAAATAAAAAAGGCTTGAAAACACATGAGGGAGTATTCAGAATTTTTCAATCCTTACTCTGGGCATCGGTAACGGATCTTTA
>JAYTSC010000463.1:0-2260 GCA_043745885.1 Bacteroidota bacterium
AGTACGATTAAAGAAGCACAAGAAAAAGTAAATAAAGTAGTTGCTTTATCAAAGAATTATAGAATGTCTTGGAATGGAGAATTTGAAAACCAACAAAGAGCTTCTAAAACTTTAGCTAATGTTGTACCGGTTTGTTTGTTAGCGATCTTTTTGATTCTTTTTATCACTTTTGGTAATGTAAAAGATGCAGCTCTTACTATATTAAATGTCCCTTTTGCATTAATCGGAGGAATATTAGCACTTCATATTACTGGAATTAATTTTAGTATAAGCGCAGGTATTGGTTTCATCGCTTTATTTGGCGTTTGTATTCAAAATGGAGTTATTCTAATAAGCGTTTTTAGGAAAAATTTAGAAAATAAAATGACTTTACATACTGCAATTTTGGAAGGCGTTATTTCAAGAGTTCGGCCTGTAGTAATGACTGCCTTAATGGCTGCTATCGGGTTATTGCCGGCTGCTATTAGTACAGGTATTGGAAGCGAAACACAAAAACCCTTGGCAATAGTGGTTATTGGAGGATTGATAACCTCAACTATTCTTACGCTACTCATATTACCGATTTTATATAGTTTGGTTCATGATATAACACATAAGAGAAAAAACATGAATCTTTTGAAAAAAATTGGTGCCGTGTAGAATAACATGTTTTTAAAAGTATTAAATAACTTCACAGTTTTTAACTTGGCTTTATTTAATACTTTTATTATTTTAGACTAGTACAAACAATTATTTTAGACTATTCGTTATATAGATATATTTGTGTAGATGAAAAAAACGACACTATTCGGAATAGGCTTATTTTACTTGCAAATGATTTCAGCCCAAGTCGAAAAAGATAGTTCACTTAAGTCTGGAAAAAACTATTCCTTTCATATTCAATCAACCACCATACCACAATACCATTTTGATTTTACGGCACCCTATCAGGGCGATAATAGTTTGCTTGCAAGTGAACCGGTGCAGACTTCCTTTTCTGCAACCATTTTTTTACAATATAAAATGGCAAAGCATAGTTATTGGGTATTTAATCCTGAAGCCGCAGGGGGAAAAGGTTTAAGCAAAACCTTAGGTATTGCAGGGTTTCCGAATGGTGAAGTATATCGTGTAGGTGATCCTAACCCAAAACCATTTATTGCCCGATTATATTTTGAACAAAGATTTCCTTTAAGCAATAGAATGGGTTTGGTGGATGATGATCTAAATCAAGTAGCAGAAAAAACCAATCAGGATTATGTATCCGTAATAGTAGGAAAATTTTCCTTAACAGATTTCTTTGACGATTCACAAATAAGCCATGACCCAAGAACGCAATTCATGAACTGGAGTTTGATGAGCAATGGCGGATGGGATTACCCTGCCAATACACGGGGATATACCATGGGAGCGGTTATTCAAGCACTCTATCATGATTGGGCTTTTAGAACAGCATTAACAACAGTACCTATTGAAGCAAATGGACCCGAGCTTCAATTTAAATGGGGTAAAGCCATGGGAATGGTTTGGGAACTGGAAAAGACCCATCTTTTTCAACGTAATGCTACTCACTTTACAACGCTCCACTCAGGAATATTTTGGAACAAAGCACAAATGGGTAATTATCGCGAATCGATTGATAAAGCAGGTGCAGCAGCTCCTGATATTACAGATAGTAGAATGTATGGAAGAGATAAATGGGGCTTTTATCTAAGCTTTTATAATCATTTTGGACCGGTACACCAGTTTATAAAAGGCAGTTGGAACGATGGTAGAAATGAAACATGGGCCTTTACTGAAATTGATCGCAGTTTTACAACAGGCATTCAATTCGATGGAAATATTTGGAAAAGAAAACAAGATAAATTGGCATTGGCGTATGTTAGCAATGGTATTTCACCGGGTCATCGCAATTATTTATCAAAAGGTGGATATGGCTTTCTGATTGGTGATGGAAAACTAAATTATCGTCCTGAAAATATTATAGAAGCTTATTATTCTTTTGGAATAGGAAAATTGTTTAAAGTGAGCCCTGATTATCAACTGGTCATTAACCCTGCCTACAACGCAGATCGTGGACCCGTGCACATTTTTGCTTTGCGATTGCATGTTGAATGGTAACTTCTATCATTTAAAAATATTTATTTCTAAAATATCCCAGAGCGGAGATACCACATGGCTGACCATACCCTTATTGCGGTAAAAATATTTACGTAACATGCACCGGTCCAATTAAAAAATAGTTGTATAAAAGGCTTTGTAATTTTATTTAAGAGGTTGTTAC
>JAYTSC010000464.1:0-7910 GCA_043745885.1 Bacteroidota bacterium
AGGCGAATCCAATATTTTGTTTCTCGTGCTTCTTTATAGGCGATACTGATTTTAGCTGAAAAATCTTTTCTTGTATGTCCACCTAAAGCCTCTTCAACATTTGCCCCTATAGAAGTAGATGACCTAACTTAATTGATTGCTCATTGAATTGACAAATTTCTCTTTTTTACAAATATACAAATGAAGCTTTATTACCCTTACGGCAAACCGATAAGTCTTTTCTGCTATTATACTTTCTTTCATAAAAAATGAGTTTGTACAAAATACAAACTCATTAAATCATTAAATAGAGTATTAATACCCTAATTATTAACTTTTAACTTTTAACTTTTAACTTCTAACTTCTCCTCCCCCCTAACTCTCCTTCCCATGACAAGCCTTAAACTTCTTCCCACTTCCACAAGGGCAAGGATCGTTGCGGCCAATTTTTGGGGCTACATGTATCGGTTGTTGTTTTACGGGTGTTGGATCGAAATATTCGTTTTCATTTGCAGGTCCATCAACATCCACTTTATTTGCACTCATTCTGCTCATGTCTGTTTTTTGCTGGCGTCCCTCTTTTAATTCTTCTCCATCATTAATAGGGATATTGGCATGACATAAGAACTGTACAATATCTTTATTTACCTCACCATCCATTTTCTTAAATAATTCGAAGGCTTCCATTTTATAAATAACCAATGGATCTTTTTGCTCGTAAGTGGCCGTTTGAACGCTTTGTTTTAAATCATCCATGGAACGAAGGTGTTCTTTCCAGGCATCATCAATAAAGCCAAGTGTAATACTTCTTTCCAATGAATTTACTAATTCAGCTCCCTTGGTTTCCAAAGTTTTGTTGAGGTTTGCCAATGCTTGCATACTTCTTCTACCATCAGAAAAAGGAACGATTACATTTTCAATATGTGATCCTTGCTGAAGTTTTATATTTTTAAATACCGGAATGGATTGAAGCATCAATTCTTTTTTCCTCCGTTCATAATTCGTAGCGGCTTCGGTATATAATTTTTCTGAAAGGTCGAGCTCGGACATTCTACTTAACTCTTCGGCTGAAATGTTGGTGTCTAAGCCAAAATTTACGATACCCGCCAAACTAAACCCTTCATGGTCGTTTTGTTCTTTAAAAGAACTCACCAAGCCTTCTGCTACAGAATACAATGCATTATCCAAATCCAATGCCAAACGCTCTCCAAACAAAGCGTGGTTACGTTTGCTATAAATAACGGTACGTTGTTTATTCATCACATCATCATATTCCAATAACCGCTTACGTATTCCGAAGTTGTTTTCTTCTACTTTTTTCTGTGCCCGCTCAATAGATTTAGTGATCATACTATGTTGAATCACTTCTCCTTCTTTGTAACCGGCAAAGTCCATCACTTTTGCAATACGCTCGCTTCCAAACATGCGCATCAGGTCATCTTCTAATGAAACAAAAAACAAAGATGATCCCGGATCACCCTGCCTACCGGCACGACCTCTTAACTGCCTGTCTACACGTCTTGATTCATGACGTTCGGTACCCAGAATTGCTAATCCACCTGCATCTTTTACTCCTGGCCCAAGTTTGATATCGGTACCACGTCCTGCCATGTTGGTGGCAATAGTAACTGCTCCTGCTAAACCTGCTTCGGCAACTATTTGCGCTTCTCTTGCATGTTGTTTCGCGTTCAATACATTATGCGGAATTTGTTTCTGGCGTAGCATTCTGCTAAGTAATTCGCTCACTTCTACTGAAGTGGTTCCTACCAGTACCGGACGGCCTGCACTTACTAATTTGGCAATTTCATCTATTACGGCACCAAATTTTTCACGCTTCGTTTTAAAAACCAAATCCTGGTCATCTTTTCTGATAGCCTGCACATTGGTGGGTATGGTTACAACGTCTAATTTATAAATGTCCCATAACTCTGATGCTTCTGTTTCTGCAGTTCCCGTCATACCTGCCAATTTATGGTACATACGGAAATAGTTCTGCAGCGTAACCGTTGCATAGGTTTGTGTGGCTGCTTCAATCTTCACATTTTCTTTTGCTTCGATTGCCTGGTGTAACCCGTCTGAATACCTACGCCCGTCGAGAATACGGCCGGTTTGTTCATCCACAATTTTAACACCACCATCCATCACAACATATTCCACATCTTTGTCGAATAAAGTGTAGGCCTTTAATAGTTGTTGCACGGTATGAATTCGATCTGCCTTGACTGAGTATTCATTAATGATGGCTTCTTTTTTATGCAGTTTTTCATCTGCTCCTAAAGCAGGGTCAGTATCGGTTGATGCCAATGAAAGACTAATATCAGGTAAGATAAAAAAAGTGGGGTCTTCACCCGATTTAGTGATGAGCTGAATTCCTTTATCTGTTAATTCAACAGAATTATTTTTTTCATCAATATAAAAATACAATTCTTCATCAGCCTTGGGCATTTCGCGCGACTGGTCTGCTAAATAATAATTTTCCGATTTTTGCAATTTTACGCGTATTCCCGGTTCACTCAAAAACTTGATAAGTGCATTGTTTTTAGGTAATCCACGATGCGCCCGAAACAAAGCCAATCCACCCTCTTTCGGATCATCATTACCTTCGGCAATTTTTTTCCTGGCTTCATTTAAAAATTGATTGGTCGCTCTTTTTTGCGCATCTACTAATTTTTCAATACGGGGTTTGAGTTCAAAAAATTGTTGCTCTCCGGTTACATGACCAATAGGGCCTGAGATAATTAAAGGGGTTCTTGCATCATCAATCAAAACCGAATCCACTTCATCTACCATGGCAAAATGGTGTTTACGTTGCACCATTTCTTCCGGTGTATGCACCATATTATCTCTCAGGTAATCAAATCCAAATTCATTATTGGTACCATATGTGATATCAGCTAAATAAGCATTGCGCCTAGCTTCAGTATTCGGTTCATGTTTATCTATGCAGTCTACCACAAGGCCCAGCCATTCAAAAATGGTTCCGTTCCATTCGCTATCCCTTCTTGCCAAGTAATCATTCACAGTTACAATGTGAACCCCTTCTCCGGCTAATGCATTTAAATAGGCCGGCAAAGTAGAAACCAATGTTTTACCCTCACCCGTTGCCATTTCGGAAATTTTACCCTGGTGTAAAACACTTCCTCCAATTAACTGCACATCGTAATGCACCATATTCCAGGTTACCTGACCCCCACCGGCAATCCAAGAATTTTTAAAAATGGATTGATCACCGGCTATTTTTACATAATCCTTTTTTACACTAAACTCTTTGTCAAGTGCAGTGGCGGTAGAAATAATTTCTGTATTTTCTTTAAAACGGCGTGCGGTTTCTTTTACTACGGCAAAAGCTTCGGGCTGAATCTCTGCTAATGCCTCTTCAATTTTTTTATTCCTGTCTTTTTTAAGCTTATCTACTTCCTGGTAAATGACATCGCGACCATGTATATCAATATCAGTCAGTTTTTCTGCATCTTGTTTACGGGTTTCAATTTCGGCATCAATGGCAGATAAATGATCTTTAATTCGTTTACGAAATTCTACCGTTTTGTTACGCAATGCATCATTGGAAATATCCCTGTATTGCTCAAAAAACTGATTTGCCTTAACCACAATGGGCAGTAGCAGTTTTACGTCTTTTTCACTTTTGTTACCTCCGAATAATTTTGAAATAATCTTCAACATATAGTTTGGTCTATTATATAATAAATTTTTATAGTCAAAAAGGATGCAAAAAACGGTTGTAAGCCATTTTGACACCATTTTAGAAAGGCGTCAAAGGTAAAGAATTTGAGGGCAGAGAATGTGTGTAATTGGATAGAATACCCTTTTGGGATACTAAGTGATGCCTTTTAGATAATAATAGCCACTTCTTTTGTGTATTTTCCAAGCATCCAAGTATTTGTTATGCTAATACACATATGTTATTTAATAAATGTATTCGACAGTTTTTGATAACCTTGTCCATACCGAATTCCTCAATTTTCAACCGCTAATCAAATTTTTTCCTCCAAATAACATTATCGGGAACTGATCAAAGGCATTAATTTATCCACTACAAGGCTATTTTCAATGGAAAAAATGGAATTTCAGGTCGTTTCTGTTACTTTTGCAGCCGAAAAAAGGAGGACTCGGCTAATGGTATAGATCACCATAGAGATTCTCTTAAATTAGAAACCCAACCCACAATGGCAGGACAGTTAAAAGAAGTAAGAAATCGGATTAAGAGTGTACAAAGTACCCAGCAGATTACCAAAGCCATGAAAATGGTGAGCGCTGCCAAATTAAGACGTGCGCAGGATACCATTACACAAATGAGGCCTTATGCACAGAAATTACAAGAAATGCTCAGCAATATTGTCAGCAATATTGAAGGAGGCATGAGTCTGAAACTAGCTGAGGTAAGAACCATTGAAAAAGTCTTGCTTATCGTTATTACCAGTGACCGGGGTTTATGTGGTGGCTACAACGCTAATATTATTAAATTGGCCAAAAGCACGATTGCTGAAAAATATGCTTCACAATTTAAAAAAGGACATGTAGCCATCTGGAACATCGGTAAAAAAGGATTTGAGGGCTTAACAAAAGCCGGTTATAAAACGGATGCAACCTTTAAAGACATTTACCTCCATTTGAATTTTGAAAGTGTGCAGGCTGCAGCAAAAGCCGCTATGCAGGCATTTGAGAACAAACAATTTGATGTAGTAGAAATTATTTACAGTGAGTTTAAGAATGCAGCTACACAAAGATTTGCTGCTGAACAATTTCTTCCTATTCCTAAAGTTCTTAAAAAAGCAGGCGGTAGAAAATCTGATTTTATTTTTGAACCCGAGAAAGAAGAATTATTGGCCGAACTGATGCCGATTATTTTGAATACACAATTATACAAGGCAGTATTAGATGGTAGCGCTAGTGAACATGGTGCTCGCATGACAGCCATGGATAAAGCAAGTGAGAATGCCAACGAATTATTAAAATCACTTAAAATCAGCTATAACCGTGCAAGGCAGGCAGCTATCACAACTGAATTAACAGAGATTGTTAGTGGTGCGGCGGCATTGCAAGCATAGAAATAATTAATTATTAACTAATTTTTCATGGAAATAAGCCAAATCCTCCCCCACATAGAAGTACTCATCTTTGCCAGTGAAAAACCATTGACTTCCTTAGATATTGTTGAACTCATTAATAATACTTTCGGGTTTTTAGAAGAAAGAATTCTACTTGACCAAGTTGAGAGTGCACTAGAAGGTATTCGTGAAAAGTATGATTCTGAATTTTATCCTTTTGAAGTAAAACAAAGTGGTGGTGGTTGGCAGTTTCTAACCAAAGTTGAATACCACACAACGATTTCTCAGCTGAATGCTGATAAATTTCTCAAACGTTTATCCAATGCTGCGCTGGAAACCCTTGCCATTGTTGCTTATAAACAGCCCATTACCAAAGGAGAAATTGAAGCCATCAGAGGCGTTAACAGTGATTATAGCATTCAGAAGCTATTAGAAAAAGAATTGGTATTAATTAGTGGCCGAAATGAAAATATGCCGGGAAAACCTTTGGTTTATTCCACCTCTAAAAACTTTATGGATTATTTCGGTATTAATTCAGCTGCAGATTTGCCGCAGATTAGAGAAGTATTGGCTGAACAGATTGTAGAAGGAACCCTCATCAATTCGGAAGATTTTACCGATCAAAACATAGAGGTGACATTAGCCGTATCTGATGAAATCTTGAGTACAGAAGAAACCTCAATTTCAGAAGTTACCGTGAACGAAGAAGGAGAACTGATTATCAATGAAGAAAATGAGACTTCAAAAGAACCGGGTACTGATGATAAACCGGAACAATAATTTGATATTGTGGTTGTCATTCAAATGATACCTTACTATATAGCTTTGTGTATATCTTCGTTACAGAGTTTCTAAATTCCAAAATCCTACACATATCTTCGCAATATGTTAGAAGCACTTTCACATCAGCAATTGGTGGGTATCGCAAATGAGTATGGTACCCCTTTGTATGTTTACCATGCAGAAAAAATAACAGACCAGTATACCAAACTTAGAGAGGCTTTCCAAAAAACCCAGACACGTTTTTTCTATGCCAGTAAAGCATTAACCAATATTAATATTCTCAAACACATTCTTTCCTTAGGTTGCCATATTGATTGTAGTTCTATCAATGAAGTTAAGTTGGCTTTATATACCGGATTTGAAAAACAAAATATCCTATACACAAGTAATGGGATCGCTTTCAGTGAAATTGAAGAAGCTGTTTCACTTGGCGTGAACATAAATATTGACAGCTTATCCAATCTTGAAAAATTTGGTAAAAAATACGGTCACGGTTATCCGGTAGGTATTCGTTTACGTCCAAATATTATGGCTGGCGGCAACCTAAAAATTTCTACCGGCCATGAAAAAAGTAAATTTGGAATACCCATAGAACAGTTAAGTGAGATACTGGCAATGGTAGAAAAATACCAATTGTATATTGCCGGCTTACATGTTCATACCGGAAGTGAAATTAAAGATGTTTCTGTGTTTATGCAGGTAGCGGATATCTTTTTTGACTTGGTTCCTCATTTTCCGGAAGTAAGTTTCCTTGATCTGGGTGGTGGCTTTAAAGTTCCGTATAAAGAAAATGAAGTAGGAACGGATATGGATCATTTAGGAGAAAAACTGGCAGAAATAATTCAAAAACTTAAACAAACCTATCATCGAGATTTTGAAGCCTGGTTTGAACCCGGAAAATTTTTGGTTAGTGAATCAGGTTATTTTATTACTGAAGTGAATGTGTTGAAACAATCCGGCTCAACCAGCTTTGTGGGTGTTAATAGTGGATTTAATCACTTGATCAGGCCCATGTTTTATGAAGCCTATCATCGCATCGAAAACATTAGTAACCCTGATGGAGTTTCAAAACCTTATACAGTAGTAGGAAATATTTGTGAAACCGACACATTTGCCACAGACAGAATGTTACAGGAAGTAAGAGAAGGCGATTTCCTTGTTTTCTACAATGCCGGGGCTTATGGATTTGAAATGGCCAGTAATTATAATGCCCGATTTAAACCGGCACAGGTTTTGGTTATTAATACTAAAGCCCACCTAATCAGTAAACGCGATGTTTTTGAAGATTTATTAAGAAACCAGCTAATGGTTGTACCGCTATAAATCCTTGTTAAACGTTAAACCACTGCTTTAAAAAAAAGCTTTTTATTAGTTATATTGCAATGGAATGATTGAGATAAAAAATATACATAAGCAATTTGATGGTCGAGTAATTCTGGATGATATCAGTGCTGTTTTAGAAGAGGGTAAATGCAACTTAATTATTGGAACAAGCGGTAGTGGTAAAACGGTTTTGACAAAATGTATGGTTGGCTTATTTCAACCCGATCAAGGTGAAATTTTATACGATGGTGCTAATATGACCGCCATGGATAATGACCAACGCAAAATGCTTCGTCAGCAAATTGGTATGCTTTTTCAAGGAACCGCTTTATTTGATTCAATGACAGTTGAACAAAATGTATTATTTCCATTAGATATGTTTACTAAATGGACTTTAGCCGAAAAAAAGAAACGTGTTGATGAAGTATTGGACAGGGTAAACCTGGCAGGTGCACACCAACGTTTCCCTTCTGAGATCAGTGGTGGTATGAAGAAAAGAGTAGGCATTGCCCGAGCAATTGTGTTGAACCCAAAATATTTGTTTTGCGACGAGCCCAATTCCGGACTCGATCCACAAACTTCTTTAGTAATTGATAAACTAATTAAAGAGATTACAACAGAGTACAATATTACAACGATAGTGATTACCCATGACATGAATAGTGTTATGGAAATTGGAGACCATATTGTTTATCTATACCAAGGTAAAAAACAATGGGAAGGATCAAATAAAGACATCATTTATAGTGATGATAAATT
>JAYTSC010000465.1:0-2075 GCA_043745885.1 Bacteroidota bacterium
CCAGTTTTGATCCGGCTGCAAAAATTACTTGCCTATTAACAGAAGGTACAAATACAAAATCAATGGTTTATTCAAAGCCGTTTCTTGTTACCGGCAATGTGGTTGTGAAGGCTTGGGGAAGTAAAGAAGGTGATTTTTTAGTTAGTGATACCGTTTTGGCAGAAGCGAAAAAACTGAATCTAGACTTGTTACAACCTGTTGCCATTACGCAAGTGCAACCCGGTCTAAATTATCGTTATTTTGAATCTGATAATATGAATATGGCATCCTTACAAATGCTCATGCCAAAGAAACAAGGGGTGGCTGAAAACATCTCAACTAAATATAAACAGCGCACTGATCAGTATGGCTTAGTTTTCGAAGGGTATATAAAAATCGAACAAAAAGGAGGTTATTCCTTTTACACAAACAGTGATGATGGAAGTATTCTCAGTATTGATGGGCGAGAAATCGTTAACAATGATGGTAACCATGGTGCTGAAGAAAAAGAAGGCAAGTGTTTATTGGAGAAAGGGTATCATAAAATTCAGATTCGATATTTCGATAGTGGCGGAGGTAATAGCTTGCAAGTACTTTACCATTTATTAGGACAAGAAAAGTCAAAAATGCCAGCATCTGTTTTATTTCATTAAGATGAAAAACCTAAACCATTCATTGTCATTCATATTTGTCTAACCATATTTGTTTTACAATTTGCTTCAATCTTTACTGTTCATGAAAAAAATTTGTTTAATTATCGCATTTTTTGGCATTTCATTTGCGAAATCACAAAAAACAGAAAATATAATTATCATTACTACTGATGGGTTTCGTTGGCAAGAATTGTTTGGGGGTATGGATGCTAATCTGGGCAATGATAAAAGATATAACCAGGAAGACAGTGCCTATATTTTCAAAACCTATTGGGCAGATGAAGTAGGAGAAAGGAGGAAAAAATTAATGCCTTTTTTTTGGAATACGATTGCCCCACATGGCCAAATTTATGGTAATAGGTTATTGGGAAACAAAGTAAATGTTTTTAATCCCTATAAATTTTCTTATCCGGGTTATAGTGAAATCATGTGTGGCTATGTTGATACGGCGATTAATACCAATAATTACAAACCAAATCCAAACACTACGGTTCTGGAATTTCTCAATCAACAACCAAAGTTAAAAGGGAGAATTGCTGCCTTTGGCGCATGGGAAGCATTTGACAGAATTTTAAATGAGGAAAGAAGCGGGATTCCGGTAATGGTTGCTTATGATCAATTCGGAGGAAAAAATCCAACACCTAATGAAAAGTTGATCAATGCCATGTTACATAATTCTCGCAGAAACTGGCATGATGAAAGTGAGGATGTATTTACACATTTTGAAGCATTGGAACATTTAAAAACAAAAAAACCAAAAGTATTGTACATCGCTTATGGCGAAACGGATGAGTTGGCACATGGACGACAATACCGTTCTTATCTGGATGCCGCCAAACAAGTTGATACATGGATAAAAGAAATATGGGAGTTTGTTCAGTCCGATCCGCAGTATAAAAATAAAACTACCCTCTTTTTTACTACCGATCATGGGCGTGGTAATAATAAGCAAGGTACATGGATCAGCCATGGTGCTGCTGTGGAGGATGCAGAACAAATTTGGTTTGCTGTAATGGGGCCTAACATTCCTTCAAAAGGTGAAATGATAAGTGAGGTACAATTATACCAACGACAATTTGCGCAAACGATGGCAAAAATCATGGGGTATACTTTTGTTGCAGAACATCCGGTAGCTGAAGAAATTTCCACTGTTCTGAAATAAATACCCTCTGCGGCTCAGCGACTCTGCGGTAATTTTTTTAACGCAGAGTCGCTGAGGCGCAGAGGATAGATTTATTCGCCTCTAAAAACAGGTTTTCTTTTTTCTAGAAACGCCGAACATCCCTCTTTCATATCTTGGGTTACAAAACAATCTCCAAAAGCAGTCACCTCAATTTGGTAACCATTTTTGTTTTCATCAAATACTGCATTCGCAGCTTCAATACACTTCCCTACAGCAATTGGTGCTTTTGTATTGATGATAGCTAAAACCGATTTGGCTTT
>JAYTSC010000466.1:0-2690 GCA_043745885.1 Bacteroidota bacterium
TAATTAATAATTAATGGGTAGACTCCCCCTTTATTATTAACTTTTAACTTCTCTTAATTCACTTCCTGTTGTTTCCCTTTGCCCTTCTCCTTTCTTAATATCAACTCTTTTTTAACCTCATTCATAAAATCTCTATCAACCGTTAATGCTTTATTAACTCTATCATCTGTAATCAGAATTTTTTTGAAATCTATTTTATACTTTTTTCTTATTAGCAAAATATTTTCTTCCCATTCAAGTATATCTTCTTTTCTGTGCATTCTTGCCATACGTATTTCTGAGGAATAGTTGTAATATATTGGCCAGAACTTTTGGGCTTCTTCATTGGTCAATGTAAGCTGTTTGGTTATAAACGCTTTTTTAAGGCCGAAAATAGAACCGGGGGCAATAGGGGTTGTTTCCTGTGCCCAACTAGAACAAGAAAAAGTAAGTAATAAAATTAGTATATGAACTATTTTTTTCATAATCAGTTTTCCTTTTCAGAAGTAACCAAATCAAATGTTTCAGCATTTTCTTTCAGGTATTGGGTGAGCTCTTCGTCGGTTACTTGTTGCATATTTTTTTTTATTTCAACCAGTCCTGCTTCAGAAGTAGATGGGTTACTTACAGCATTTGAAACAGCATGTTCCGGGTTATTAATAAATATTTCTAATTCAGTTTCACTAATTTTTTTCAACTCTGTGGAAATACTTAGTTTTTCTTGACTGTCAAAATCCAGATAGCTTTTAGTATCCGTAAAAAGAAAAGCACCCGTTACCAATACACCACCCACAATTGCTGCAGCAGCATACTGCAACCATCTTCGTGCAATAGGCAATCTAAAAACTTTAGATTCTTTTTTTACATTATGATTTGTAGCCGTAAAGTTAGTCTGATCAAAATATCCGGCAGGAACAGTAAATACTTTCTGTTTATTAATGGTATTTAACAAAGGGGCTATAACAGAAAGCTCAGTTTGTACTTCATTATTAAGAAAAGAATCTGAATTTATTATAGAAATTACATTTGAGGCAACATTTTCAAAATAACCATCAGGCGTTTGATAGGTATCGGAAATCCGAACTCTTAAAAGGTATTCTAATCTAACTTTGTCAAGAATATGATCGGAAAGGGTTGTAAAATATCCTTCAGGTTCCTTAAAAGGATTAACCCGTTTGATATCAGCTAAATAAGGGCTGATCTCAAGTAATTCCAGTAATATATCTTGTTTCTTTTCCATTATCAATCAGACATTAGACAGATTCTAATACCAAAAGTTTAATAATTTTTTATGAACTCTTCAATTTTTCGAGCTGCATGGTGATAGCTTGCCTTGAGTGCCCCTTCACTGGTTTCTAAAATAAGGCTCATTTCATGATAAGGCATTTCATCATAATATCGAAGGTTAAAAACTACCCTTTGTTTCTCCGGGAGCTGCTGTATAGCAACCTGTAAACGCCATTCTAGTTTATTAACATCAAAATTACTATCTGCCTTAACCTTATTACTCAGTGAGCTCTCAACATCACTTAATCGAATCGTATTTCGTTTCTTTTGTTGATCTAAAAAAGTGAGTCCTTCATTGGTAGCAATTCGGTATAGCCAAGTATATAACTGGCTGTCTTCCCTGAAATTTTCCAAACCCTTCCAAACCTTTATAAAAACATTCTGCAATACATCATTGGCATCCTCATGATCAACAACTAATCGGCGAATATGCCAATACAGTTTCTCCTGGTATTTTTTTATGATAGCCGTAAAAGCAGGTTCTTTTGTTTCAACTACAGTAAATTGTAACAATAGCTCCTTGTCATCAGCATGCATGCAGCGGTATTTTTATAAATATAAACAGTGTATAAGACCCCATCAAATCTTAAAAGTTTAATCTCAAAAAAAAATACATACTAACATTCATTAGCGTACCGGAAAATAATAAATCCTTATTTATCCTAGTTTGTTAGTTTTCTTTTCTTCAAATGAATTACCTTAGATGCCAGCAAGAAATTATGTCCTCGTCTCAATATATAACAAATTTTAAGCGGAATGTAACCGACAAATACACCATTTACAATAGTCTATTTGCGGCATTACCTTTCTCCGGCATTGCCAATGTGGGTGCTTTATTACCCATTTTATTACAAGCATGCATTGATGGATATGCAGAAGGCAAAAGCCCCATGCAGATAATTGACCATTTTTTTGAACAGCATACCCATGTAACAGAGGAATCTGAAAAAGTGGGACGACTATTTAAGTTTGCCCAATATATAGAAAGGCAAATTGTTTTGTTTGATGCAATTGAAGACGCCGCTTTTACTACGGTTAACAATATGGATGGTGCAGGAAGCTTAAAAGCTTTATACAATGAGGCAGTTTTTGCGGGTAAAACACAGGTACTCAAAAACAAATTAAGAAAATTCAAAGTCAGGGTTGTTTTAACAGCTCACCCCACACAGTTTTATCCCGGAACTGTTTTGGGTATCATACATGACATGAATGATGCCATCGGTAAAAATGATTTTTATACCATCAATCAGTATATACAACAATTGGGGATTACGCCTTTCTTCAATAAAAAACAGCCAACACCCTATGATGAGGCAATCAACCTAATGTGGTACTTGGAAAATATATTATACCAATCGATTGGAAATATTTACAATTTTATTGATCGCGAAATATTTGATAACAAATTTGATAGCGATAATCCA
>JAYTSC010000467.1:0-2406 GCA_043745885.1 Bacteroidota bacterium
CCAGAGATGAAATCTGCGGCAAAAAATAATTCGCAACCTCTCAATATCTAAAAAGAAATTTAGCCGATAACACTTCAATAACTAATTCTTTTGCGTAATGCAATTCTCCATCTACCTGAATAGCTATTTTTGATTCCGCAATTATTGAAAAACTTTCTCCTAATCGCTGAATGATAAAGGGTAAATGGAGGTGTTTCCCTTTTTTAATCATAGGTAAATATTGTAATCTTTTCCAAACAGGTAATCTTTTACAAAGTACCATATTTAATTTCCCATCATCAATCATAGCTTCAGGAGCTACAAAAAAACCGCCTCCGGCTCTTGATGAGTTTGTGACCATCACTAATAGATAACGGTCGTTCCATTTTTCATTGCCATATGAAATCTCAAATAAGTATTCTTCAAAAGAAAATATTTTAAGGATTACGGCAAATAGATAACCGAGAGTGCCACCCAAAAACCGGATTGATTTCATATGTTGAATAATCTCCCCATCAAAACCAACACCCAAGCAGTTAATGAAAAGGGTGTCATTACATTTTCCTGCATCTACCGGTTTAGGATTGGATTTCAATATTTGTTCCAGTTGTTCTGCCTCTGATGTATCTCCATATAATTTCCAGGCAAAGTCATTACCGGTACCTCCTTTGAATAATGCAAGGGGTTTAGTACAATTGGGATAATGATTGATAAAATAGTTAATCGTACCATCTCCACCAATTAACCATATATCGGTGAATGCGTTAAAAGAGTTGGGCCAGTTTTCGGTAAAGATCTGTGATGCTATTTTCCTATCTGCCAATTCTTTTGTTAACCAATTGGCTAGTTTTTCCGATCTGCCATTTCCGGCAGTAGTATTTGCTAATATGGCAACGTAGGCAATTTCCATTTGAATAAATAAGAAAGCTAATCTTTAGAGATTAGATAACCAAAAAAATCGGGTTCACTGATTGAAAATAATATGAATGACAGATCATCTACACTTGCCAAGGTTTTGATGGTTTTATTTTATCAAATGCACAAAAACTATTTCTAAGTTTTTATATATCCCAAATTAACCGAAAACAATACCTTCATACAAAATATGAAATCGCATGGTAAAGAAACTCCTCTTTGTCTTTTTTTTATTTCTAATAGTCAATACAAATGCACAACCAGTGATGAAGGGTTATCAACTCATTTGGAATGATGAATTTAATAAAAATGGCTCACCGGATGCAACTAACTGGACATTTGAAAAAGGCTTTGTACGCAACCTGGAGTTTCAATATTACCAACAGGGGAATGCCTGGTGCGAAAACGGACTGCTTATTATTGAAGCCCGTAAAGAAGATAAAGCAAATCCTTTTTATGTTGCGGGTAGCAACGATTGGCGTAAAAATAGACCCACTATTCAATACAGTTCTGCTTGTTTGCTCACAAAAGGATTACAAAGTTGGCAATATGGTCGTTTTGAAATGCGTGCTAAGATTGATATCAGTTCAGGTCTTTGGCCGGCTTGGTGGACTTTAGGCAGAACCCAGCCATGGCCGTCAAATGGTGAAATAGATATTATGGAATACTATCGGGGAAAACTACTAGCCAATATAGCTTGTATGGGGCCCGAACGAAAGCCCGAATGGTTTAGTAATACTTTCTCAATAGATTCAATAGGAGGGTTAGATTGGGCAAAAGACTTTCATATTTGGCGAATGGATTGGGATGAAACCCAAATTTCACTTTACCTCGATGATCAATTGCTCAATAAAGTAGCTTTAGAAAAATTAATGAATAAAGACGGTAGCAGTTTTGAACCGTTTAAGCAAAAACATTACCTTTTATTAAACTTTGCCATTGGTGGGCAAAATGGGGGAGACCCCTCTACAACCCAATTCCCCAAACGGTTTGAAGTGGATTATGTGCGGGTGTATCAAAAAATTAGTAAACCATAGAATTTCTTCTTCTGCATCAAGCGCTACTACTTTTTGGTTATGCTATTTCATAAAACATTACCTTTGCGAACTTTAGTTTACAGATATTGACTATTTATTATATAAAATTGCCTCATCTGTAGTATTCAATGATAATTTATATGAGAAGAATTCTTAGCTACCGAAAGGTATTGGGTGTTGATGAAAATACGGAATTAAAAGAATTAAAGACCGCTTATCGCAATCTGATTAAAGAATGGCATCCCGATAAATTTCAGGATAATCCGGAAGAATCCTATACAGCAGAAGAAAAAAGTAAACAAATTATTAAAGCCTACCACTTTTTAGTAAGCATTGCGCCCGAAACCATTGCCCAAACAATCGATGGTTACAATGAAACAACATCCAATGCCAGTATTGAAGATTTTGAATTCAAATCTGAAATTTTGCGCATTGTTTTTTCAGACGGTAATGAGTACGAATATTATGGCGTACC
>JAYTSC010000468.1:0-2161 GCA_043745885.1 Bacteroidota bacterium
GGTTCATGATCATAAGGTTCATCAAAATATTTTTGAACAATGCCATACTCTTTTTTCTTAACCTGATTTTTTACCCAGTCATACCTAAACTCACTCCGGTGCAAATCTTTCATAGGACGGAGATCCCATAAATCGGCTCTGTCTAAAGAAAAACGAAGATGATCGTCTTTTTGCCAAATCAAAGCACCCAACATTCCATTACCCAGCGGAATGGCTTCATCCCATTTGTTGGCGAGCGACCTAAAGAGAAGGTCGTGCTTTGCTATCTGTGCGTTTATTTGGAATTGGAAAAGTATAAAAGAAAAAACGAAAATAATTTTTTTCATAAGGCAAATATTTCTGGAGAATCCTATTTATTAGTTGTTATATCTAGCTGTTATCAAACTTTTTTTCAAAAATGAGAAAATCCTAAAAAATCTAATGTCGATAAAATATTATTTTGAATACTACCATTCTGTAGTCCTCATTTTATTAAATTTACGTCACAAAAAGATACATTTTTCTGATTCACTAATTTTTTAAGTCCAGTTTGTTATCTTGCTCTCCTATGCAACCCATAAAAAACATCCTATTCGATCTCGGCGGAATTTTCATGAACCTTGATTTTACATTAACCGAAAAAGCTTTTATTGATCTGGGTATTCTCTCATTTCCCGAAATGTATACGCAACACCATGCTAATGATTTATTTGAAGAACTGGAGACCGGAAAAATGTCTCCGGAAATGTTTTATGATGCTTTTAGGAATGAAAGTAATAGTCAGCTAACCAATGATCAAATTAAAACCGCCTGGAATGCCATGCTGCTCGACTTCCCCCTTGAAAGGCTACAATGGTTACAAGAAATCGGGAAAAAATATAAAGTATATCTCTACTCAAATACGAATCAGATTCATTACGATGCTTTTCTAAACATAGTAAGTACTACCACCGGCATAAAAAACTTCAATAGCTTTTTCATAAAAGCCTATTACTCACATGAATTAGGATTAAGAAAACCCTATGTAGCCTCTTTTCAAAAAATTCTACAAGAACAAAATTTGATAGCGGAAGAAACCTTATTTATTGACGATACCTTACAAAACATAGAAGGCGCTAAAAAAGCTGGGCTACTAACCATTCATTTAGTTACACCTATGACCGTGTTGGACTTAGCTCTTTAATGATTACTTCACTTCTTCAAAATCAATATAATCATCCTTTTTGGGTTTAGGGACTTCTGCTTGCTGGGTTTGGGTCTGTTGATTTCGATATTGTTGCTGGGCATTTTGTTGCTCCTGCATCTCTTTTATTTTGTCTTTTACCTGAGAAGTAGCTTTGCTAACGGGTATTACCAGTTCAAAAATAAATTTGTACAAGAGGTAGATCAGGAACCCATAAATGATAATCTTAAACATAGAGGAGCAAAGATAAAGGCAAAAACAGCTCATTTTTGTTAAAAAATCGTGGCAAAAGTCACTAAAATGGGTAGAAACTAAGAATATATAAAAGTAAGGTTATCATAAATGAAACCAAAATATCTCCCAATTTGGGTCAATAACAAGGTGTAATCATAAGAATTAGTAGGGTGGAGGGAAAATTTTGGGAGTTTAACCACAGTTTACCTACCTTTGCACAAGAAATATAACAAGAAGGGAGCGGCTACCGCTCCCTTCTCCTTTTTTAAGATGACAAACGAAGCGCATTTACAACAGTTAGAACAGCTTATCAACGAAATACTCGCTGATGAAAAGGAATACTTTTGTGTATCGATTCGAATAAAACCTACTAACAACGTAAAAGTGTTTATTGACGGCGATAATGGGATTCCGATAGAAAAATGTGTAAGATTCAATAGAAAATTATACAAGCTGATAGAAGAAACCGGTATGTATCCTGAAGGAGAATTTTCATTGGAACTGTCTTCACCGGGTATAGATGAGCCACTAAAAATGCATCGTCAATACCTGAAAAATACAGGAAGAGAGGTGGAAGTTACCTTTAATGATGATACTAAAAAGGAAGGAAAACTGCTTTCAGTAACAGAAGCAGATATCCTAATCGAATACACAGAAGGAAAAGGAAAAAAAGCGGTGACCCAGCAATTGGTGATACCATTCACAAATATTAAAACAACCATTGTTCAAAGCAAATTCTGAGTCCACAACACAAAGCACTCGCTT
>JAYTSC010000469.1:0-2806 GCA_043745885.1 Bacteroidota bacterium
CATATTTTAGAAGGTTATCTAAAAGCATTAGATCATCTTGATGAAGTGATTGCCCTTATCCGCGCCAGCAGAACGCCGGATGAAGCAAAAGAAAACCTGATAGCAAAAAGTAAAGAAGAAAAATGGTATTTGAGCAGCCAACTATTCTCAGACCTTACAGACGATCTTTATCAACAAGAAAATGGTTTGTCTGAAGCCCAGGCAAAAGCGATTCTTGAATTACGTTTACAACGCCTAACCGGTATGGAACGTGATAAGATTGTTGAGGAATTTAATGGCCTTATAGCCACTATTAAGTTGCTAAAAGAACTTTTAAATAGTGAATTTTTACGCTATGAATTAATTAAAAAAGAATTACTTGAAGTAAAAGAAAAATTTGGCGACGCTCGTAAAACTGAAATACAATATTTAGCTGATGAAATGCGTATTGAAGACCTCATTGAAGATGAAGATGTGGTAATCACTATTTCACATTTAGGGTATATTAAACGCACTTCAGCAACTGAATATCGCCAACAACGAAGAGGCGGCAGGGGAGCAGTGGGCTCAAAAACAAGGGAAGAGGATTATGTAGAACACCTCTTTGTAGCATCAACACATGGAACCATGCTATTTTTCACAGAAAAAGGTAGGTGTTTCTGGCTTCGTGTGTATGAAATACCCGAAGGAGAAAAACAAAGTAAGGGTAGAGCTATTCAAAACCTGATTCAATTACCGGGTGATGACAAAGTGAAAGCCATTATTGATGTAAATAAACTAGACGATAAAGACTATGTACAAAATCATTATATCGTACTTTGTACTAAGAATGGTATCATTAAAAAAACATCCCTTGAAGATTTTAGCAGGCCAAGAGCCAATGGTATTATTGCTATCACCATCAATGAAGGTGATGAATTGCTATCTGCCCGTTTAACAGATGGTAAACAGGAAATAATGATGGCAATCAAGAGCGGACGCGCCATCCGATTCCCTGAATCAAAAGTGCGGCCAACAGGAAGAGGGGCCATCGGGGTATTTGGAATTGAGGTAGACGACAATACCGATGAGGTTGTTGGCATGATCTGTATTAATAAAGAAGATATAACCCGAACCATTTTGGTGGTTTCTGAAAAAGGATTTGGCAAAAGAACTGCAGTTGATGAATATCGTATAACCAATAGAGGTGGTAAAGGTGTAAAAACAATTAACGTAACCGAAAAAACGGGTAGCTTGGTTGGCATACTTTATGTTACTGAGAAAGAAGACCTGATCATTACTTGTAAATCAGGCATTACCATCCGAACAGGAATCATCGACATCAGAGCAGCCGGAAGGGCCACACAGGGTGTAACTTTAATTAAATTGGATGAAGGTGATGAAATAGCAGCCATTTCTCAGATTGAAGACCAGGATGAAGAAGTAGTAATTATTGCTGAATTATCTGATGTAGAAAAGCCAGAATCAAATAATGAATCACCTGAAGATGAAAATAAAGTAGTAGACAACGACGATAATGTATCTGAAAATCAATAACAAACAACCATCATGAAAAAATTATTATCCCTTGCCATTTTTGCTTTTGTTAGTCAAATGTTGAACGCACAAGACTTAAAAAAAGTGCAAACTTCTTACATGCTTAACCGATTTGAAGAAGCTAAAACAGAGTTAGATAAGGTTTTGGCCGATCCTAAACAACAAGGCAAAATAGAAGCCATATACTGGAAATCAAAAGTGTATGCTTCACTTTTTAAAGATGCAAAGCTTCGCGAAAAATATCCAAATGCATTAAAGGACGCCGATGAAGCATTCAAAAAATACACCGCTGCTGATCCGGCTTATGCCCAAGTGAAAGAAAAAGGAGCCGAAGGATTTTTCGATATGTATGGAACGGCTTATTCAATAGGTGTAAAAGTATTTAATGATAAAAAGTGGGAAGAAGCCATTGTTAACTTTATTTTTGCAGTAGAATATAGTGATATTATATTTAAAAACAAATGGACTTCTTCGAACATTCCATTTGATACTACTTCCATTTTATTTCTTGGCTATTCTTACCAAAATGCAACCAAAAGTGCAGAGGCAGCCAAACAATATACCCGTTTGGCCGATAGTAAGGTAGGTGGAGAATCAAATTTAGATATGTATAAATTTCTTGCTAACCATTTCACTGTTACAAAAAATGAGGCTGACTTTATTAAGTATATTGCCATTGGTAAAGAATTATATCCAAAAGAAGACAAACTCTGGGAGGAATTCGAGATCGACTATATGGACAAGAACTTAACACTTATACAAAAGACTAATTTGTATGATAAAGAAGATGCTGCCGGAACCTTAAGCGAAGTAAAATACCTTCAGTTTGGCGATATTTTTGTAACAGCAGAACACAAAGAAAAAAACATTGACAGTCTGCAAAAAATAAAATACAGCCTTAAAGCTGTAGAAGCATTTCAAAAAGCTTTTGCAAAAAATAACCAAAATGGAATTGCAGCCTTTAATGTAGGCGTAATTTATTATAATATTTACGGTGAATACGACGACCGATATGCAGCAAATATTCGAAAAATGCAGGGCCTCAATGCAGATAGGCCGGTTGAAAAAGATCCCAAGAAAAAAACAGCAGCCGATGCAAAACTCAAGGAAAGTATTGATCCGATTAAGAAAGCAAATGCCGAGATTGAAAAGCCTTTAATGGATAACCTGGATTTGTCTTTACAATGGCTTGAAAAATCTTACCAAATCATGAAGGATAAATCAACCCGTGATAAAACTGAAAAATCTGTCATCAATAAATCAGTCGATTTTATTGCTAACATATATGCTT
>JAYTSC010000470.1:0-3728 GCA_043745885.1 Bacteroidota bacterium
GAGGGATGGTATTATTATAGAACTAAAGAAAAAAATGAACAAACCCTGCATGGGTCACATAAAGAGGATGCGCTTATTCTGCTGAATCCTAAAAATTTATCTTTATATATTTTTACGAAAAAATATAATGAATAGTTATCCTCCGGATAAAAGAATAACTATTCAAAAAAAACTTCCTCATTCCCTGCACATCTGTTCAAAAAACTTAACTCGCAAAACAATACCCACACCCATTCTCCTGCGCCCTGCTTATTGCCCATAAGCCGGAAGCCGCAAGATTAATACCGGGTAATAATCCTGATACAAAATCTTTTTTCACTTCGTCTCCATCAAGATTCATTTTTGAGGCAAGGGTAAAACCGTTTACAGTAAGTGCCATATCACACACACAAAAAACCACACCACTGCTTTGCAGTTCATTAATACCAATTGGCACAGGACCAATACCGGGCACTTTAAATTCACCTTCTTTGGGTTGCCACATTGGATTACGCAAAGCGGGTTTTCCTGTGCGGTGATCATCTATTCCAAAAAATTCACCAAATTTATATTTTGCCCAGAGCCTGTCTTCCAGCGCATACGGAATACCATGATGGCGTAAAACAACTACGGCATTACTTTCTTTTTCAGGTGTGCCGGTTGCCTGATTTGTTAATAAAAAAATTTTCGGCCAAGCAAAAGGAAAAATACCATGAGGTTGTGTTACATCAAATACCATTTTATGTTTCCCGGTTAATTTGTTTAACCAATCCCCAGCGGTCATATTAGATGGCTCAGCGGCTTGAAGCCCAGATTGGTTTATAAAGAAAGAAATTCCCATAGCACCGGCCATTTTGGCTAAAAAACTGCGTCTTTGGTTGTTTCCCGAATAGTTGTCTTTGTTCATTTCTTATGATTTTATAGGGTTTAAAAAAAGGTTAAGAAAAATAAACATTATCTATTTCATTTGCAAGTGTTTTGCTAAATATTAATTTAACTGTACCTCCTTACTGCTGTTTCTTTGTTAATTTTGCTACACATCAAAGCATTATGCATTTGTATTGCCCCTCACTTACAACATATAAAAGATTAATAACCAAGGAAGTAAAGATTGGAAATCTTTTGCTGGGTAATGGTCATCCCATTCGTGTGCAAACCATGACCACCACAGATACCATGAATACCCTTGCTACGGTTGAACAATCCATCCGTTGTATTGAAGCAGGAGCAGAATTGGTTCGGATTACCGCACCCAGCAAAAAAGAAGCGGAAAATTTATTGAATATTAAAAATGAATTACGCAAAAGAGGATACAATACACCCCTCATTGCCGATATTCATTTTACGCCCAATGCGGCAGAAATAGCGGCTAGAATTATTGAGAAAGTAAGGGTGAACCCCGGAAACTATGTTGACAAGAAAAAATTCGAGCAAATAGATTACACCAATGCTGAATACCTGGAAGAAATAGACCGCATTCGAGAACGCTTCACACCATTGGTTACAATATGTAAGGAATATGGTACTGCTATGCGTATTGGTACCAATCACGGTTCCTTGAGCGATCGCATCATGAGCCGATATGGAGATACGCCCATGGGTATGGTGGAAAGTGCAATGGAGTTTTTGAGAATTGCTCGTGGTGAATCTTATCACAACATTGTACTAAGTATGAAAGCCAGTAACCCCCAGGTAATGGTTCATGCTTACCGGCTACTTGTACAACAAATGGATGCGGAATTCGGCGAAATATATCCACTGCATTTAGGCGTAACAGAAGCAGGCGATGGGGAAGACGGTAGGGTAAAAAGCGCCGTTGGAATCGGAACTTTATTAGAAGATGGTATTGGCGATACGATTCGTGTTAGCCTAACTGAAGATCCTGAATTTGAGATACCTGTATGTAAAGATTTAGTGAAGAGATACACCAATCGTGATTCGGCAGGAAAGCATGTTCCCATCATTGAAAAATTGCCCTATAGTCCCTTTGCTTATGAAAGAAGAGCAACCTTTGTTGTTGACAATATGGGCGGGAAACAAGTTCCTGTTGTAGTGGCAGATTACAGCAAGATAGAAAATATTTCTCAGGATAGCTTATTGGCAATCGGTTATAAATATGATCCTATCACTGACAAATGGAGCATTGGAGATGCAGCAGCAGATTATATTTTTACCGGGCACCAATTACTCAAATTTTCTTTACCCGGAACATTAAAAGTGATTGTTTACCCCGCAACCTGGGCTTTGGCCAATGACAATGAAAAATATTTCCCCATTTTTGATAGACTGGCTTATGATTCAGCGGATTTGAAAAGCACACATTTGAATTTTGTAATGGTTGATTGTTTTAGTGATGAAACAACCATTAATGATTTTTCAGGTTTGGATGAATTAGCCAATGACCCAACCGTAGTCATTTGTTTAAGTAGTACTAACCGGCATACGATGCCGGCAGTTCGAAGAATGCTTATGGAACTGGTTATTCGAAAAATAAAAAACCCAGTTGTATTAATTACCGACAGTAATTGGCAATCAGTTGATGAGCACCTCATTCATTATTCAACTGAATGTGGTTCCTTATTTTTAGAAGGGTTTGGTGATGGTATTTGTTTGGGTATGACTTCAAATAGTTATCAATTGCAAACATCTGGAACCCCCAATGATACGGCTGGCAGAAATTATGCTAATAATGCAACGGTAGAGCAATTCATCAATTCAACCGCTTTTGGTATTTTACAAGCAACCAGAACTAGAATTTCAAAAACAGAATACATCAGTTGCCCAAGCTGCGGAAGAACTTTATTTGATTTACAAGAGACTACTGCTAAAATCAGAAGTGTAACCAACCACCTCAAAGGGGTTAAAATTGCCATTATGGGCTGCATTGTAAACGGTCCCGGTGAAATGGCTGATGCAGATTTTGGTTATGTGGGAAGCGGTGTTGGTAAAATTACTTTATACAAAGGGAAAGAAATTATGAAACGTAATATCGACAGTGAAATAGCAGTGGATGAGTTGATTAATTTATTAAAAGAAAGCGAAGCATGGGTTGAGCCAACGGTGGCATAATTTTGGAAAAGTTGCCACAGTTATAACACAGAATTAAATCTGTGCCAATCTTGGCAAAAAAAATAAAAAATGAAGACAGATTTTTTGGTCATTGGCTCAGGCATCGCCGGATTAACTTATGCATTAAAGACTGCCAAAGAATTTCCTGATAAAAAAATTACCGTCATCACCAAAACAAAGGCCGATGAAACCAATACCAAATACGCACAAGGGGGTATTGCCGGTGTTTGGGATGAAGCAAAAGACAGTTATGATAAACATATTGATGATACATTGGTTGCCGGTGATGGCTTATGCGACCCGCATATTGTTGAAATAGTTGTAAAAGAAGGCCCAGATCGAATCAAAGAAATTATTGCTTATGGTGCTGAGTTTGATAAAGATGATACAGGCGAATATAGTTTAGGCAAAGAAGGAGGGCATAGCGAAAACAGAATCCTTCACCACAAAGATATTACCGGCCTTGAAATAGAAAGAGCTTTACTTGATGAGTTGAGTTCTCTGAAAAACATTGAATTACTTAATCATTGTTTTGTTGTAGATATTATCACACAACATCATTTGGGTTATCTGGTAACCAAATCAACTTTAAATATTACTTGTTATGGTGTGTATGTGCTAAACCTGCATAATAACAGAATAGAAAAAATTCTGGCTAAAATAACTTTACTGGCAACAGG
>JAYTSC010000471.1:0-1597 GCA_043745885.1 Bacteroidota bacterium
TGGCTTAAGTGATCTGCACCAATTGAGGGGAAGAGTAGGGAGAAGTAATAAAAAAGCTTTTTGTTATTTACTGGGTCCGCCCATGAGTACCATGCCAACTGATTCTCGTAAACGATTACAAACATTGGAACAATTTAGCGACTTGGGAAGTGGTTTTCAGATTGCCATGCGTGACCTGGATATTCGCGGTGCAGGCAATTTATTAGGCGGTGAGCAAACCGGATTTATGGCAGAGATAGGATTTGAAATGTACCAGAAAATCTTAGAAGAAGCCATCCGTGAACTGAAAAGAACTTCTTTTAAAGAACTGTTTAAAGATGAGATTACCAAACAAGATGAGTTTGTAAAAGATTGCACCATTGATACTGATTTGGAAATAATGATCCCGGATTTTTATGTGGAAAGTATTACGGAAAGATTGTCGCTTTATACCAGATTAGATAGTTGCGAAAATGAAACAGAACTGCTAGAATTTCATACCGAAATGCTGGATAGGTTTGGGTCCATTCCCGCGCAAGTGGAGGATTTATTTACAACCGTAAGATGCAGATGGATAGCAGTTGAACTTGGTTTTGAGAAAATGACACTGAAGGAAAATACACTTCGTTGTTATTTTATCAATCGCCCTGATTCGCTTTACTTTGAATCAGACTTGTTTAGAAAAGTATTGGCTTATATGCAAATCGGAACGAATAAAGCGCATTTAAAACAAACCGGTAGAATATTTCTATTAATTGTAGCAGATGTAAAAAATATGGAAGCAATGTATCGGTTTATTCAACAAATGCATAAGGAAGTGGTGGCTGAAAAATAGACACCCTTTTAATGACTTTTGCAAATAGGGGTTTTCTTTTATGAAAAAAGATTTGATTGTGCTCCGTTATTCGGTGCAGTTTTACCTAAATGATTATAGGCTTTTAAGGTTACTTCTCTTCCCCTGGGCGTTCTTTGCAAAAATCCTTCCTGAATTAAAAAAGGTTCATACACTTCTTCAATAGTACCTGCTTCTTCGCCAACTGCGGTTGCAATGGTGGTTAATCCAACCGGTCCGCCTTTAAATTTGTCGATGATGGCTGAAAGAATTCGGTTATCCATTTCATCCAGCCCATGCTCATCAACGTTCAAAGCCTTTAATGCATGTTGGGTAATGCCGATATCAATTTTTCCGTCGTTTAATACTTGTGCAAAATCTCTCACTCTTCTTAATAAACTATTGGCAATACGCGGCGTGCCTCTACTACGTCTGGCAATTTCAAAAGAGGCATCAGTGGTGATAGAAGTTTGTAAGATTGCAGCACTACGCTCAATTATTTTTTTCAATACATCTGTCTGATAATATTCCAAACGGGATTTAATACCAAAACGAGAAAGTAATGGAGCAGTAAGCAAACCGCTTCTGGTTGTTGCGCCCACTAAAGTAAATGGGTTGAGGTTAATTTGAATGCTACGTGCATTAGGGCCGGTATCAATCATGATATCAATCCTAAAATCTTCCATAGCAGCATATAAATATTCCTCTACTACTGTACTTAATCGGTGTATCTCATCAATAAACAATACGTCATTGGGTTGAAGATTGGTAAGCAGGCCTGCCAAA
>JAYTSC010000472.1:0-2585 GCA_043745885.1 Bacteroidota bacterium
GGGTAATAGATCCAGAAAAGGATACGTGGCTGTGATTTACCTCCAATCACTTGCTTTGCAATAGGCGCAATACCAATAATTCTGGTAAATAATCGACTGGCTTCCTTATCAAAAACCAATTGTTCTTTAATTCGGAAGGTATAGACAGAGTCGGGACTGAATCTTGGTTTTTTAGTAATAATTTTTTCAATTGCTCCAGAAATAGGGTCCGGAACATCAACTGTATCAAAACTACCGGCGCTTTGGTTTAAAATTTGATCGGTAGTTAGTGGTATGGTAAAACGATCATTGTCAGCTGAAAATGCAGTTACACTATCGTTCTTAATGGCATTTAGTAAAATAGAGAAAAAACGCTGGTCGCCATTGTCATCCTTCCCGGGATACATAAATGACTGATTTACTTTCTCGCGTGCATCAATTTCTCTCCATAAAAACTCACTCCATACATTATCATCCTCTCGGAGATTCTCATATTCTAATGGTTTTCTGTCTTTAACCTGACTTCTATCAACAGCAGAATTGTTTCTTAAAGAGATTTCAGGTTTTGAATCGAATCCACCCGGATTGGTTGTGTCATATTTTATTGTCGTACTTCCAACAGGATTGGTTATAGTATTAGTATTCGCAGGAACTACGGGTGGTAAAACAACAGGCGGTTTTTTAATTGTCGTATCTTTTGCTACAGGTTTGTTAGCCTGTGCACCTCTCCGATATCCTCCACCTGCTTGTGCATATACCGATTGAACACCTACAGCAATTACTAGGAATAAAATGAAATTTACAACCAACTTTCTCATACAAATTTATTGAAGAGTAAATGAAATATTTTGATCCAACACCCTCGTACCACCCGGGCCATTAACTTTGATTTCATCAATTACTACAGTTGTACCTGGCTGACATTTTTTCAAAAGTGCCTTAGCTTCAGTACTAAAATAAGGCCCGGTAACATCTGCATATCCTATATTTTCTGTAAATCCGGTTCCTGTAAAATATACAATATAAGATACCACATCATATTTAATTCCTTCAAACACAAAGTCGCGTAACTCAGCCGCTACCCCTGCTTGAACGCGAAAGACATTTGCCGGAATTTGTCCGCCAGCTTTACCACCAACAGTAGCTAAAGGATTAGGTACTCTCTTAATTGGAATAGTAATTTTTTGGTTATTTTTTCCATCAGAAGCGATTACTACTGCAGTCCCAAGTTGTTTACAAGTAATAATATATTGTCCTGCACTTACTTTACTAGTACTAATACCATTACCCTCCACGGTAACATTTACTTTTTCATCACCGCCGCCACCTCCTCCAGTAACACTTAATGGGTTAGGTAAATCCTGATAAAAAACTCTTGTTTTATCAGTAGATACTACTAAACCGGAAGGAACGCCTACGGTATATTTTACTTCTTTTTCTATGGTAGCCGTAGTACCATCAGGTTTACTATAAGAAATACGTACTTTTTTTGCATAGGCTCCAGATGCGCCTGCTGTCATTTTATATTCAGCAGCACCATCAGCATTTAAGGGTACAACTGCTCCATCGATTGTGATGGTGGGTTTGGCTGCTTTACTAAAAGCCCCAATACCTGCTGTGATAACGATTTGTTCTCCCGGCATAGCGTATTGCGTACTGGGTTGTGCCAAGGCTTTAAATTCGTCGTAAATAATTTCTACCTCGCCAATTTCTTTGTGGCAATACTCTACCACCTGTGATTCACTATTCTTAATATCATTCTGAAACTTACTTAAGATGGTAATACTGGCAACGGATGGTGTCATATGAAAATAGCCATAAGCCCAATCTGTATTACTTATTTTATTATTGCTTTTGGGTATGCTTAAATCGAGGGGTAGTGTTGGTCCGATATCTCTTTTAATATCAGGATCAATGTCCATTAATTTTGTTTTAAAAGAGTTGAGTCTTTCAAAAAGTTCCTTTCCTTTTGCTTTACCCTCCGGTGGTCTGGAAATAAACAAACGAGTTGACGCTTCTAAATCATCTTCTTTATACACTTCTACACCATCTTCCATCTTTACATCAGATTCTTTTTTCAGTTCTATTTTTAAAGATTCCAGGTATTGATAGACTTCATCTGCCAATGCTTTTGCTTTTAAGGCTTTGGGCATCCATATTTCCGCTTTTTCTTTTGTTTTTGGATCTTCAATTTTTTTCTGAAATGATTTGAAGATGTCAACATTCTTTCGTTCAACAATACCACTGGCTGTCATTAAACTGCGATCAACCGTTTTAAAGGCATTTAATATTTCTGCGGAAACATTCAGTGCCAACAGTGCAGTAAGCACCAGGTACATAATGTTAATCATCTTTTGCCGCGGTTCCTTAGGTATTGACATGCTGCTTTATGTTTTTATAACATCAATGGTTCTTTAGTTTCTCTTCATCCTTTATTTTCCCTGCATGGCAGTAAGCATATTACCATATAATTGGTTCAATTTGCCCAAATTAGCTGCCATAGTTGCAATCTGATCTTTTGCTTTTACTGCATCTTCTGCACTATTGACCATAGCGGCAGATGCTTGTGAAAGTTTGCCATAAAACTGGTTCATCGCTTTCAGGTG
>JAYTSC010000473.1:0-9118 GCA_043745885.1 Bacteroidota bacterium
ATTGATGTTCCATTAGAAAGTTGGGGTTACCATTTACAAGACCTACAAATCAATGACATTACATTTGATAAAGTGATTATGGAAAGTATGAGCAGGGTAGTGGCAAGCAATAATTTGAAAGCTGCTGCAGAAAATGAGGGACAGGCATTATTGATTACAAAAACAAAAGCAGCAGAGGCAGAAGGAAATGCAATAAAAATATCAGCCAATGCCGAAAAGGAAGCAGCTCGTTTGCGCGGACAAGGCGTGGCATTATTCAGAGAAGAAGTGGCCAAGGGTATGAGCCAGGCAGCTGAACAAATGAAACAAGCTAACTTGGATACCAATGTAATCCTCTTCAGTATGTGGACAGAAGCCATTAAAAACTTCGCAGAAGTAGGAAAAGGGAATATCATTTTTTTAGATGGCAGTCCCGAAGGAATGGAAAACAATATGCGCCAAATAATGGCCATGGTTAAAATGAAGGAAATGAATAAAAGTTAATAAAGTAAAATGCCTATTAAACCGACAGAATCACATGTTCTGTCAGTTTTTTATATCGCAGTCTTTCTAAAAAATATGACTTTAATAATATCTGCGGTAATTACATACGAAACTAATATTCCTGCAATTATTCCAAACAGTTCTAAGGGAGGGACAACAAATCCGAGGTCTTTGGCAAACGGCATAAAGGGAAGCCCTACAGTAATGACCAGACCTGAAATACTCAATCCAATTAATAATTTGCCGGGATTACTTTTCAATAATGATTTATGGGTTCGTACTACAAATAAAATCAATAGCTCCGTACAAATAGATTCAATAAACCAGCCGGTATGAAACATTTCAGCATCGGCTTTGAATAATTTGTACAATGCGAAGAAAGTGAGGTAGTCAAAAACAGAACTATGTAATCCAAATACGATCATGAAATTCTTTAATTGCTTCAAATTCCATTTTTGAGGCTGCATTAATTCTGCTTCATCCACATTGTCTGCTGCTATAGCCATATAAGGGAAATCGGTTAAAAAATTAGTCAATAATATCTGTTGGGGCAACATAGGCAAAAAAGGCAGTATCAGAGAAGCGCCTGCCATACTAAACATATTTCCGAAGGTGGCGCTTGTATTGGTATAAATATATTTTAGGGTGTTTAGAAAAGTTCTTCTTCCTTCAAGAATACCTGCATTTAGAACAGCGAGGTCTTTTTCAAGAAGTACCACATCAGCAGCTTCTTTGGCCACATCAACAGCATTGTTGGTAGAGATACCCACATCAGCTGCATTAATGGCGGCTACATCATTAATGCCATCACCCATATAAGCCACAGTATTGCCTGCTTTACGGAAAGATTTAATGATATTTTCTTTTTGTTGAGGCTCAATTTCTGCAAACACATTGGCAGACTGTACACAATGAACAAGGGCTTCCGGACTCATTTTACTTATTTCAGTACCAGATACTACTTTAATGTTTTGCAATCCTATTTTTTCAGCAATAAAAGCAGCTACTAATTTATTGTCACCGGTAATCATCTTTAATGAAACACCATTCTTTTTTAATTCCTCGATTACTTTAGTTACACCTTCTTTCGGGGGATCATATAATAAAACTAATCCGGCGAATATCATTTGGCTTTCGTCAGACACTGATATGTCTTTTTCTTTATCAATCATTTTATAACATACCCCAATTGTCCTGAAACCCTGATTACTGTATAGATTGTATAAATTGGTTATGTTTTCTTTCTCATTTTCAATATGTGTAACAGAACCATCCGGCTGCAACACAGTTTCGCATTTACTAAGAATATTGGTGACTGCTCCTTTGGTAATTAGTCGACACTCATTTCCTTTTGCTACGGATACACTTAAAGATTTTCGGATAAAATCATAAGGTATTTCATCGGTCTTTGTAAAGCCTTCAATTGTCATTTCAGTTAAAGCTTTTATAGCCTCATCCATTGGGTTAGGATAACCTGTCTCAAAACTAGCATTTAGAAAAGCCAGTTCTTTAACCAGTAAATTTTCTTTTCCATCGATACCTACCATTGAAGAAACCTTCAATACCCCTTCAGTCAATGTTCCGGTTTTATCGGAGCAAAAAAGATTAATCTCTCCAAGGTTTTGAATAGAGGATAATTTTTTAACAATCACTTTTTGTTTTGCCAGTCTTTTGGCGCCGGCAGACATTGCAATGGTCATAATTGCGGGTAACAGCTCAGGAGCCATCCCAACAGCCAGCGCAAGTCCGAAGAGGAGTGAATCAATTAAGGGTCTTCCAAAATAAATATTTACAGATAAGATGATGATGGCGAGTACAATGGTAATCTGCATCAATAAAAACCCAAATTTGCGGATACCTTTTTCAAAAGCTGTTTCCTCGGTCGGCTTTAGAAGACTTTCTGAAATACTTCCAAAAACAGTATTCTTACCAATCAATACGGCAATGCCTTTCCCCGATCCGCTTACAATACTGGTACCTTCAAATAGGGTATTGGTTCTTTTAGAGATATTGGTATCGACCGGGAGAATACCAATTTCTTTTTCTGATGGATAGGTTTCTCCGGTAAGCGTTGCTTCATTTACGTGAAGGTCGAGTTCTTCAAATAATAAACAGTCTGCCGGTATAATATCGCCAGCAGAAAAAAGCAAAATATCTCCCACAACCACTTCCTCATTATAAACCTTGGTTTCTTTACCTTCTCTTAGTATTTTAACTTTTGTTCTAATAATTGACTTTAGCTTTTCCACTGCTTTCCCGGCATGGCGTTCCTGAATAAAACTCATGATACCTGTTGCCATCAAAATAAATAAAATAATAAAAACATCCGAGGTTTCACCCAATATACCTGACAGGATTACTGCGGCCACTAATAATAAGGTTAGCGGGCTTTTAAATTGTGACACAAATAATATACAATCAATATAAAAAGGGTTCTTTGCTTTCTTTTTATCAATATTATCATTCAATCTTTTTAAGGCTTCAATATTTGATAGTCCATTAGGAATGGTTTGTAATTCTTTCATGACCAAATTGGGATCGTATTGCCAAAAAGTAGAAAGATTCATAAGTAATTATTTAATAATAGCTCAAGTTAACACTTAAATCCTACTTTTTTTGATGTAAGGGTATAACCATATGTGTAAAAGCTTTCTTAAAAATCACCAACCAGGCAATTTTATTCACAGTAGTACTGTTCTTTTGTAGAAGCAACTAATTTTAGCCTAACCTAAATTTATAAGAGATGTTCAATCTCCTGCAGATAGATACCCTTCAAAAAGTAGCAAACGCATTACCGGCTGTTCCCGAAAAGATATCTATGTGGAGTCTTTTGGAAAAAGGCGGTGGTATTATGTATCCCCTATACCTTTTGTTGGCAACAGCCATTTTTGTTTTTATTGAAAGATTGCTGGCAATCCAAAAAGCCTCTCGGATTGATCCTAATTTCATGAATATCATACGAGATAATATTATGAGTGGTAATGTAATTGCTGCGAGAAATCTGGCAAAAAATACCATTAATCCCGTAGCCAGAATGATTGATAAAGGCCTGCAACGTATTGGCAAACCTATTGATGCAATTGAAAAGAGTATGGAGAATGTAGGTAAACTGGAAATGTATAAAATGGAAAAAAATCTGTCTATTTTATCCCTAATTGCCGGTATTGCACCCATGTTTGGTTTCTTGGGAACGATTGTAGGAATGATTCAATTATTCTATGGTATTGCCAGTTCAGGACAATTTACTTTAAATGATATTGCAGGTGGTATTTATGTAAAGATGATAACCTCCGGTACAGGATTAATTATTGGTTTGCTTGCATACATTGGACATAATGCATTAACAACCCAGATAGATAAAACTGCCAATAAAATGGAGGCGGCCAGTGCAGAGTTTATTGATGTTTTACAAGAACCAACGAAATAGTTACTGTTTACTAATTTAATACTAATGAATATACGCAAACGATTAAAGGCTCATCCCGAAGTACATACCGGTGCTTTGAATGACATTTTATTCATTCTATTATTATTTTTTCTAATCGTTTCTACATTAGCCAATCCCAATGTAATTAAGGTTTCGAATCCCAAGGCTAAGAGTGATACCAAATCTAAACAAACGGTTGTGGTCACGGTTGATAAAGATCAAAATCTATTCCTTGCTCAAAAGAAAATTACCATTGATCAGTTAGAAACAGAGCTCAAAGCTTATTTGGCAAAAGAAACCGATAAACCATCTGTGGTTATTAATGGGGATAGTACAGCACATTTAGGAACGGCCATCAGGGTAATGCAAGTAATCAAAAAATTAGGAGCAACGCCGGTGATGGCAGTGAATAATAATGGGCTCAAATAGAATTTTTCAAATATTTTTTTTAACACATAAGCACGTAGGTAAAACAGAGGGCATAAGCGTATTCCATTTACTTGGTACATCCCTTACAATTACTTGTTAAAAAAAGGGAATACAACTTTCTCAATGCATTAAAAAGTAATTTTTAGCATTCGGTCTTTATCCTGAAGATCCCTTTTTAATTCAACCACAAATCCATTGCTTTCATAGAGTTGAACTACTTCATTACCCAACGTTTCATTAATTTCTAGAAAGATATATCCATTCTTGGTCAAGTGCGTTTTTGAAAATAGCAAGATCTTCTTGTAAAATACCAAAGCATCTTCATCAGGAACAAACAAGGCAATGAAGGGCTCAAAATTCAAAACATTTCTCGACATACTCTTTTCTTCAGATAGTTTTATATAGGGGGGATTACTTACTATCAAATTAAAGCTGGGTAACTCATTCCAGCTATTTTCATCCAAAAAATTAATCGTCAGTAAATCAATAACCACCCCCAATGAATCTGCATTTTTTTTTGCTACCTGCAATGCTGCTACACTAATGTCGATGGAGGTAACAGATAATTCGGGTAACTTTTTCTTTATAGAAATGGGAATACAACCACTACCCGTTCCAATATCCAGCAGTTTTTGATTTTTATTTGTTGATTGATTAACCGAATCCACAACCCAATTAACCAACTCCTCCGTTTCTGGTCTGGGTATCAGTACACTTTCATTTACATAAAATTTCATTCCTGCAAACCAGGCTTCACCCAGTACATATTGTACGGGTCTGTGTGTTAGTAAATCCATGCTTATTTCTGTAAACATGTCTAACTGTTTACTTGACAAAGATTGTTGATTAATCAGCAGTCGATCAATTTTTTTCATGCCACTTATATACTCAATTACCCAATCAGCAATAATCATCGCCTCATTCGTCTCATATAGGCTGGTGAGTTGTTGTTGCAGTTCCTTTTTGGCCAATGGGAAGGTCATGTTGCAATGTTAAGCAGCATTTAGCTATTTTTGTAATATCTTATGCATTCATCCTACGAAATTTATATGCATCGTTGTATTGAATTGGCTCAATTAGGAGCCGGTAAGGTGGCGCCTAACCCAATGGTTGGTGCTTTATTAGTGTATAATGATAGAATTATAGGAGAAGGGTATCACCAGATATTTGGTGGGGCTCATGCTGAAGTGAATTGCATAGAAAATGTATCTGAAACAGAAAAAGACTTAATTCCACTTTCAACCCTTTTTGTTTCTTTAGAACCCTGTACACATTTTGGAAAGACACCCCCTTGTGCGGATTTGATTATTCAAAAAAATATCCCTAAAGTAGTTATTGGGAGTTTAGATCCAAATGAAACAGTAAAAGGGATGGGAATTGCTTTTCTTAAAAATGCTAATATTGATGTGATTACCGGAATCCTTGATGAGAAATGTAAAAACCTTAATAAATATTTTTTTACTTTTCATACAAAACACAGGCCTTATATTATATTAAAATGGGCACAGTCATCTGATGAAAAAATGGCTACCCATTCTTCTGAACGCCTTTTAATCAGTAATGAATATACAAACCGATTGGTACATCAGTGGAGAAGTGAATCTGATGCAATCTTAGTTGGTACCAATACAGCTTTGTTGGATAACCCTGCATTAAGCAATCGATTATGGTCTGGAAAGAGCCCAAAGCGGATGGTTCTAGATATGTCTCTTCGTTTACCGGAAACTTTACAATTATTTGATCAACAACATGAAACGATTATTCTCAATGGAATTACAAATGCTGTAGATGGAAAAAACCAATATCATTTACTAAATCTAGATGAAAATGTAGTTAAGCAAATTGTTCACAAAGCCTATGAACTTAATCTCCAATCCATGCTGGTTGAAGGGGGTGCTAAGTTATTACAAGCGTTTATAAATGAAGGATTATGGGATGAAGCAAGGATGATCTGTAATGAAGAATTGGTAATTAGCAATGGTCTGGCAGCACCTTTGTTAATTCATCAGCAACTTACACACAAAGAGAAAATGGGTAGCGATACGGTTTCTTATTTTACCAATAAACACGTAAATCTATAAACTAACTTGAAATATGCTTTTTTTACTTGGTAGCATTATTTTAACCAGTTATCTCACCCTTTCTTTTAAAGTGTGTGAGAAATATAAAGTAAACATTTTTCAGGCCATTGTTTTTAATTATATCACCTGTGTCATCACAGGATCAGTTGTGAATGGCTCTTTCCCAATAAATGAAAAAGTAGTCAATACCCCATGGTTTCCATGGGCTTGTGTGATGGGTGTCTTTTTTGTAAGTATATTTAATATTATCGGTTTTACTGCCCAGAAAATAAGTATTGCTGTAGCTTCGGTAGCCAATAAACTGTCTTTAATTATACCCGTTGTCTTATCTGTTTATTTGTATGGAGAATCGGTTGCAGGTTGGAAATTAATAGGCGTTATTTTGGCTTTATTGGCAGTTGTTCTAACCTGCTATCAAACCAAGGAACAGGAAGCTGTTAAAGATGTTGCAGTAAGAAAATGGGAATACCTATTGCCTTTTATTTTGTTTATTGGTAGTGGGTTATTGGATGCCTTAATTAACCATGTTCAAAAGCAATATGTAACTGAAGAAAATAAAAATGCTTACCTGATTACCGGTTTTTTATCTGCGGCAGTTATTGGCTTGCTGCTTTTATTTATACAATATGCGAGAGGTAGGCAGCAATTTGCATTCAAACATCTTCTAGCAGGAATTATTATTGGGATTCCAAATTATTTCTCAATCTGGTGTTTGGTACGTTTTTTAAAAGAAAGCCCTTGGCAAAGCAGTGCCAGTATTCCGGTGAATAATATGGGAATTGTTTTGTTTAGCTCAGTTGTAGCTTGGTTATTATTTAAAGAAAGGTTATCAAAAATTAACTGGGCAGGGATTGTCTTATCATTATTGGCCATTTACCTCATTGCTTTTGGAAATAAATTATGAGTGACTCTGAATATTATCAAACGATTGAACAAAGTGCTATAGCGGAATTCAAAGAGAGAGGTAGCAAGTTTATTGCTTATGCTTACCCGGTTCAAACTGTTGAAAATTGTAAGGGCTATTTGCAACTACTAAAAAAAGAACATCCCAAAGCGGTACATCATTGCTTCGCATATCGATTGGGTTTCGACGGGAATCTATTTCGCGTAAGTGATGATGGTGAACCTAGTGGCACAGCAGGAAGGCCCATTCTGGGTCAAATTGATAGTAAACAACTAACCAATGCATGCTTAATTGTTGTTCGGTATTTCGGCGGCACATTATTGGGAGTGCCAGGATTGATACAAGCTTATAAATCATCTGCCTCAATGGTATTGCAATTGGTTCCCATCATTCAAAGGCCTATAGAATTAAGTTATGAACTTCATTTTGATTATACATGCATGAATGAAGTGATGATGATAGTAAAGCAAACAGGTTGTACAGTATCAACCCAAGAAATGCAATTGTTTTGTTTATTAAAAATTGGTATTCCTAAAGGAAAAATTGAAGAGGCACTATACAGATTCAAGGAAATAAAAAAGTTAGAAATTGTTCGGATTAAATAACGGAAAGTTTACCCGAAATGGATTCAATTAAGCTTTTCCAGTTAATTTATAGGCATACAGACCTATTATCTCTTTCAGAAAAAAGCCCCATTCTTTTAGTAATGAAATATCGGGAACGATTAAATCATCAAACCCAAATTTAGTAGGCACTACTTTGTAATCGCAAGGGAAAGATATATAGTTAAAACCTGCTTTGTTGAATACATTTCTTGATCTTTTCATATGAAGGGCAGAGGTAATCAGAATTATAGTTGATTTTATTTCTAAGGAATCAATTAATTTTTTAGAAAAAACTGCGTTCTCATAAGTGTTTTTTGATTTACTTTCAATAATAATGGCTGAATCAGGAATGCCATTCGCAATTAATTGTGTACGTAAAAAAGGAGCTTCCGGTAAATTATCCTGATCTAGACTGCCAGTGCCCCCACTTACAATAATCCGTTTGATAATTCCTTGATGATATAGATTAGCAATTTGTATAAATCGATCTGCATTATCGCCAAAAAAACCACGATTATTTTTATCATGATCTGACATACCACCTAATACAATACCAGCTTCATAAATCCTATTTGTTTGTAATATAGTTGGTTCAGGTTGCCAAAGTAAAATCAATGATTTATATATAAAAGGGTTAGTAAATATTAATAAAATAATAATAATAAAAGCATTCAATCTGGTCTTTACTAATGCCGTTTTACTAATGAACCTCCAAATAAAAAGAATGACTATCCACCAAAATGGGAATAAAAGAAAATGTAAAATTTTTGAAAGAATAAAGAACATAATTAAATTTAAATTTTCATATATTATTTTCTAAATTGGTCACTTACCAATAAATCCTTTGATCCTGATGTGTACCGATAAAATCCTTCACCGCTTTTTACCCCCAATTTTCCTGCAGTTACCATATTCACTAATAAAGGACAAGGAGCATATTTTGTATTGCCAAAACCTGTATAAAGGACCTGTATGATACTTAAACAGGTATCCAAACCAATAAAATCAGCTAACTGTAAAGGTCCCATGGGGTGTGACATACCCAGTTTCATAATGGTATCTATTTCTTCTACGCCTGCCACTCTCTCATACAAACTAAAGATAGCTTCATTAATCATAGGCATTAAAATTCTATTGGCAATAAAACCGGGATAATCATTTACTACACAAGGTATTTTACCCAATTGCC
>JAYTSC010000474.1:0-13055 GCA_043745885.1 Bacteroidota bacterium
ATTACAAGAAAAAAGTTGCTGGAATGGACTCCAAGTTCCCATATTACCTATGCAGATGAATCAAGTTTACTTGTTTCGTATTCTTCTATGTGGATTGAACCTGTACTTGCTGTAATTGTCTTTACATTTTTAGCGATTGATTCTACTCAAAAATTGTTTATATCAGGTCCTATATTGCTATTATGGCTTTCAGCTCCATTAATCACCTGGTTTATGAGTAAACCTTTAGAAAAACAGGTTGCCATACTTACCGATGATCAACATATTTTTCTACAGAAGCTCGCAAGGAAAACCTGGAGTTTCTTTGAACGTTTTGTTATTGTTGAAGACAACTGGTTGCCACCTGATAATTATCAGGAACAACCTGTTGAGCAATTAGCACATCGCACTTCTCCCACTAATATTGGCCTGTCATTACTGGCTAATCTGACTGCCCGCGACTTTGGCTATATAACTAACAGCCAGTTTATTGAACGGACACGGAATACGATCAATACTTTGATGAAAATGGAACGTTACAATGGTCATTTTTATAATTGGTACGATACTGAGTCATTAGACCCCCTCATGCCAAAATATATTTCTACTGTTGATAGTGGAAACCTAGCTGGTCATTTGCTGGTATTAAGACAGGGTTTATTGGCATTACCGCATCAAAAAATGATAAGTAATAAGTTATACAATGGGCTTCGGGATACATTCCGTGTATTAATGGATACAATCAATAACAATAAAATCACGAAACAGTCTATAATTGAATTCAACATAATAAGTAATGAAGGATCAGCCACTTTATATGAAATACAAAAAAATCATGAAGAGTTATCAGAAAAAATTACTCGAATATTAGAACAACTGGATGCAGACCCAAAAAGCGAAACATACCGTTGGAAGCACCTGCTTATCGCACAATTAGACCAGGTAAATCAAGATATATTAATTTTTACACCCTGGTTTTTATTAGCGTCCGCGCCTACTTCATTCAAACAAATTGTTTCCCCTGATACAAACACTTCATGGAATGTATTATTAAAAAAGACAAAAGAATTACTGACCGAGGTGAATAGCAAGCAAAATGAGAAAAATGCTTCTGATGAAAATCAATGGCTTGATACAATGCAAAACGCCTTAACAAAATCAATTTATCAGGTAGGAGAATTAATTACTGCATCTGATAATCTTGCAAAACAATGCAATGAGTTAGCGGATATGGGATGGGATTTTTTATATGACAGATCAAGCCACCTTTTTACTATTGGTTTTAATGTGCAGGAACACCGTATGGATACAAGCTATTATGATTTACTGGCATCTGAAGTAAGGCTCTGCATTTTTGTTTGTATTTCACAGGGAAAACTTCCGGAAGACAGTTGGTTTTCATTGGGGCGCTTATTAACTAACATTGACGGTAGTTCCATTCTTTTATCATGGAGTGGATCTATGTTTGAATACTTAATGCCGCTTTTAGTAATGCCTACTTATGAAAATACATTGCTTGATCAAACCTGTAAAGCAGCTGTAGAATGGCAGATTAAATATGGCAAAAAGACTGGCAGGCCTTGGGGCATTTCAGAATCGGGTTATAATATGATCAATGCCATTTCTCACTATCAATACCGTGCATTTGGCGCTCCCGGCCTTGGGTTGAAACGTGGGCTGGAAGAAGACGCAGTCATTGCTCCTTACGCATCACTATTGGCCCTGATGGTGGCACCTGAAAAAGCATGTGAGAACCTGGAGTTCCTTACTAAAAAGGGAATAGAAGGAAAGTATGGGTTTTATGAAGCGATAGATTATACACCTTCACGTTTGCCACGTGGACAATCCAGCGCTGTTGTTTATTCATTCATGGCGCATCACCACGGAATGAGTTTATTGTCATTAGCCTACCTTCTTCATGATAAGCCGATGCAAAAACTTTTTGAATCGGAACCACAGTTTATGGCAACACTTTTATTATTACAGGAAAGAATTCCAAAATCATCAACCTATTTTGCACACACTACAGACATAGCGGATATTAATTATACTACAAGCGGCCAGGAAACAAGGATATACAATACGCCATTCACATTAACACCCGAAGTACAACTATTATCGAATGGCCGGTATCATGTAATGGTAACAAACGCAGGTGGTGGTTACAGTCGCTGGAAAGACCTCGCTGTCACCCGCTGGCATGAAGATGTTACCTGTGATAACTGGGGTACATTTTGTTTTATCAGTGATTTGGACAGTGGAGCTTATTGGTCCAATTCACATCAACCTACTCTTACGAGCACAGAAAAATATGAAGCAGCCTTTTCACAGGGACGGGTTGATTTTAACTGTTGTTATAATAATATTGAAATACACACCGAAATTGTTGTTTCTCCGGAAGATGATATAGAAATGCGGAGATTACGTATATCCAACCGCTCTGGTATTTGGAAAACAATTGAAGTTACCAGTTATGCGGAGGTAGTGATAGCTCCTGCAGCTTCAGATTTGATGCAGCCCTCTTTTAGCAATCTTTTTGTACAAACAGAAATCATTGCTAATCAAAATACCATTCTTTGCACCCGCAGACCGAGATCTGCTGAGGAAAAATCCCCTTGGATGTTTCATTTGATGGCTACAGAGGGAAAAGCTCCTGAAGAAGTATCCTATGAAACAGACAGGATGGCATTTATTGGTCATGGCAATTCGATAGTTAATCCGCAGGCCATGAAAAATCCCGGAAAACTTAGCGGGAACCAGGGATCTGTGCTAGATCCGGTTGTTGCCATCCGTTATAAAATAAACCTTGAACCTGAAGAAACCATAACTATTGATATGGTTACAGGGATTGCCGAAACAAAGGAAATTTGCCTGGGTTTGATAAATAAATACCAGGATAATAAACCGCACAAAGACCGTGTGTTTGAAATGGCCTGGACACATAGTCAGGTAGTACTTCGCCAAATAAATGCTTCCGAAGGTGACGCACAATTATATGGTCGTTTGGCAAGTTCTATTTTATTTGCGAATGATTCGTTTCGTGCTGATCCTGCCATTCTCATCAACAACCACCGGCAACAATCCGGATTATGGGGCTATGCTATTTCAGGAGATTTACCCATTATTCTTTTAAAAATAGAAAACCATGACAATATGCAATTGGTAAAGCAATTAATACAGGCGCATGCATACTGGCGTTTAAAAGGGCTTGTGGCGGATCTGGTAATCTGGAATGAAGAGCATAACGGGTACAGGCAGGCTTTTCAAAACGAAATCCAGTCGCTTATACCAGCAGAACTAAATGGTACAAAAGGAGGTGTTTTTTTAAGAGCTTCAGACCAGATATCAAACGAAGACCGTTTTCTATTTCAATCTGTAGCCCGTATTATTATATCCGATAGCGGCGGAACATTAGCGGATCATGTTAATAAAAAAAATCTTGTTAGTCTAACTATCCCAACTATTGTCAAAACGCAAACGTATCCACTTTCCGTAACATCCATTCCACAGCCAAAAGATCTTATCTTTTTTAATGGATTAGGAGGGTTTTCGCCGGATGGAAAAGAATATGTGATTATAACAGATAACAAAAATAAAACACCGGCACCATGGGTTAATGTAATAGCAAATCCAAATTTCGGAACAGTTATTTCAGAAAACGGCTCGGCTTATTCATGGACTGAAAATGCGCACGAATTAAGGCTTACATCATGGAGCAATGACCCTGTTTCAGACACATCAGGAGAAGCATTTTATATTAGGGATGAAGAGAGCGGTTATTTTTGGTCACCGACATTGTTACCTGCAGGAGGACGGTCGACTTATATTACACGTCATGGATTTGGTTATAGTGTTTTTGAACATATTGAAGATGGTATTCATTCAGAAATGACCGTGTATGTTGATGTCACGTCGGCTATTAAATTCACGGTATTAAAAATAAGGAACCAATCAGGAAGGTCCCGTAATTTATCTGCTACGGGCTATATTGAATGGGTGCTTGGCGATAACAGGGTGAAAACTGCCATGCATATTCATACAGAGGTTGATCCGGATAGCGGAGCACTTTTTGCAAAAAATCAGTATAACACGGAGTTTAACCACAGAGTGGCATTTTTTGATGTTGATTATTTGAAAAAGACATTTACCGGAGACCGTACAGAATTTATTGGTCGTAACGGCAATTTGCAGAATCCCGATGCAATGTCTCGTTTAAAACTTTCCGGAAAAGTCGGGCTTGCTTTAGACCCTTGTGCTGCTATTCAGGTGCCTTTTTTCATAGCAGAAGGAGAAGAACAGGAAATTATTTTCAGGCTTGGTGCCGGTAAAGATTCACATGAAGCAAGTTCAATTGCCAAACAATTCAGGGGAATAGAAGTGGCAACAGATGCCTTGGAAAAAGTAAAAAAATATTGGGAACAAACTATTGGAACGCTGCAGGTGGAAACCCCGGATGCTGCCATTAATATCATTACAAACGGCTGGCTTACCTATCAAACGCTCTCCTCAAGATTGTGGGGTAGAACCGGATTTTATCAGTCAGGAGGAGCTTTTGGTTTCAGGGATCAGTTGCAAGATGTGATGTCTCTGCTTCATATAAAACCCGAACTTGCCCGAGAACAAATTTTACTTTGTGCATCAAGACAATTTAAAGAAGGCGATGTTCAACATTGGTGGCATCCGCCAATTGGTCGGGGGGTTCGTACCCGTATTTCGGATGACTATCTTTGGTTGCCATTTGTAACCGCTCATTATATTAAACATACAGGGGATATTGGAGTACTGGATGTTTTAACTGATTTTCTTGAAGGACGCCTGTTGAATCCAGGAGAAGAATCCTATTTTGATCTCTCTCTCAGTGCCAATACGCCTGCACCGCTTTATGATCATTGCGTTCTCGCAATCAAACATGGGCTTGTTTTTGGCGAACATGGTTTACCATTAATTGGCACAGGCGACTGGAACGATGGATTTGATAAAGTTGGACAACACGGAAAAGGCGAAAGTGTTTGGCTGGCATTTTTCATTTACGATATTCTCAATCGTTTTTCAGAAACCGCTAGTTTGCATAACGATCATTTATTTGCAGACACATGCAAAAATGAAGCGAAAAAATTAAAAGAAAACATTGATAAGCATGCCTGGGATGGTGAATGGTATAAACGGGCCTGGTTTGACGATGGAACACCACTGGGATCAAAAAACAACGACGAATGTAAGATTGATTCTATTGCCCAAAGCTGGTCGGTTTTATCAAATGGAGGAAATGAGAGCCTAGTTCATACTGCGATGGAATCGGCTTATAAAAATTTGGTACAAAAAGACGTAGGGATTATTCAGTTACTGGAGCCTGCATTTAATATGTCGGATATGAATCCGGGTTACATTAAAGGTTACGTACCGGGTGTAAGAGAAAATGGAGGTCAATATACGCATGCTGCTATTTGGATGATTATGGCATTTGCCAGATTAGGTAATAATGAACGTGTTTGGAAATTATTAAACATGATCAATCCGGTTAAGCATGGCACCAATGCTAATGAAATTGCTGTGTACAAAGTAGAACCTTATGTGGTGGCAGCTGATGTTTATTCATGTGTGCCACATGCTGGTCGTGGCGGATGGACCTGGTATACCGGTTCTGCCGGATGGATGTATCGCTTAATTACAGAATCTTTTCTTGGACTGCAACAGGAAGCCAATAAACTAAAAATCATTCCTTGTATTCCAAAAGAATGGAATTCATTTAAAGTTCATTACCGGTATAAAAATACAATCTATCATATTGAAGTAATGCAATTCAATAGCATTGAAAAAATAATTACAACAATTGATGGTATACAGCAGAAAGAAAATATAATTACGTTAATAGATGATGGAGCGGAACATGATGTTCGGGTTGTAAGTGTCCCTGAATAGCAAATGATGTAAGAAAAGATTGAAAAGCTTAATAAGTAGTATTTTCATAACTCTTTTCAATTAATGCACAACAGGAGCCATTTGAAGAGGACGAATGTTGGATAGGATGAAGAAGCACAGATCAGTAATTTGTCACGGAATCGGGTGGTAAATTTGATTGGTTTGTGTAGTTTAACGCTAATATTGACTTTGCAATATTATTTTCAGATTGAGTTACTTTCGATAAGTCTTTACGTCATATTTTTTACTTTTTTCATAAATTTAATATACATGCGAAAGCTTTTGCTGGCAGTTATCACGCTTATTCCCTTTTTTACGCAGGCGCAAGAAGCATCCGATGTCATTATCCCTAATATGCCTGTTAAAAAAAGAGATACACTGGGACAAAAGGATCTCATTGATATTGCGATTCGCCTTTTTAATTTTCATCCTGCTAAGCCTATCCGTGAAGAACGCGGAAAGAACCTTTATTTTTCTTTTTTGCCTTTTAACAGCTCCGTTCCTGGTGGAAGTGGCCATGCGTTTATTACCACTACTACTGCTGCTGCTTATTTCGGACCAAAAAAAACCACCAATATTTCCAGTGCAACATTCACGCCTTACTGGAATTTTGATAACCGTTTCGGATTACCGCTTCGGACAAGTATCTGGTTTGCGAATAATACATGGACCATTCAGGGTGATACACGATTTCTTTATTATCCACAGTATAGCTGGGGTCTTGGCGGCGTTCGTTCTGATCGCGATAAATTACTGGTAGATTATAAATATATCAGGTTTTACCAGAGTGCTTTAAAAAAAATTAGACCTTATTTTTTTGCAGGTGGCGGTTATTCCCTTGACCATCACCTGAACATAAAAACAGATGATACAACCAAAAACCTGAAGCAATATACAGGATATGATTACGGCACCGGTAGCAATTCCTTCTCATCGGGCATTTCGGTTAATTTATTATATGACACCCGTAACAACTCTATTAATCCCTTGCCTGGAATATATGCTAACCTGGTTTATCGAATTAATCCAAAGCTGTTAGGCAGCAATGATAATTGGCAATCTTTATTTATAGATGTCAGAAAATATATTTCATTAAACAAAACAAAACGCCTGCAACAGAATACATTGGCTTTTTGGTCTTATGTATGGACAGTATTCAATAGTCCAGCACCTTTATTGGATCTGCCTGGCATCGGATGGGATCCTTACAACCGTTCCGGAAGGGGTATAGACCAAAATAGGTACAGTGGGAAAAGCTTATTTTATTTTGAAAGTGAATACAGGCGTGACTTAACCGACAATGGTTTATTTGGCTTTGTTATTTTTGCCAATGTTAATAGCGTAACTGATATTAATAATCGGTTCACAGGATTAAATCCAGCAGGAGGTGCTGGTTTACGTATCAAATTCAGTAAGGGATCTAGAACCAATATTGGAATTGATTATGGTTTTAGTAAAGATTACAATTCTATCATACTTAATTTGGGTGAAGCTTTTTAATGATTACCTCTGCATCTCTAAAGTATTATGGTGCTTCCGAACAACATAAATTTAAAAGCTGACGACGGAGTTTAAAAATAAAAAAGCTTTCAATAATGCACTTGTAAATACTTTTATCCTTACGATAATTGTTTACCACTACATCAAATTCCAATTTATTTACAATCACATGCCTTATTAATTTGCGTTCTTCACCCTTGTTGGTCGCACACCAACAACAAACAAAAAGCCCACCAAATACTTGATGGATTTTTTTATAACGAGAACGAGATTTGAACTCGTGACCTCAGGGTTATGAAAAATATCATACCATGATAACTTATTGATTTTAATATAAAAAATATTCACTTTGGAGAACTTAAGGGAAAAGTAAAGATGATAAGGTAATTTTTCCTTACGCAGAAATATTATGGAAAGTTGATTTGAAATGGAACCACACAAATTGGAAGATGAAAACTATGGTTTGATACGCACAATTTTATCGCCTCTCAAAACCACTAAGTCTGTACCTTTTTGTTTTTTGTATGCAATAAGGTTTTTGGTAACTAATGCCATCCCTGCTTTGATTTTTTCAAAATCAGCGTCAGTCTTCTTTATTTCAGTTGGTTGAGTAGTTGCCATTTCTCTTGATTTTTTATTAATAGGTTTTCAAATTGATTTTTTTCAGCAATTAGTTCAGGTTCAGTATCTGAATTATCAAAAATCATGTATTTGTCAACTATAGGCAAATATAATTTAAACAAATTATAAATTCCGGCTTTATACCTCCTTTCAATTACATTTACTGGTATATTATGACCACCTTCCTGAACCCTTGTGGCTACCCGCTCTTTTGCTAGATTGACATTTCTTAACCAAAAAAACAATACGCTTACTGAATATCCTTCCTCTTGAGCTTTGCGAATAAGTAATTGATAAGATTTGGCTGACAAAGTTGTTTCAAATGAAAAAGACACTTCTCTTTCTATTAACTCTTTTATCCGATTTAACATGATTCTACCTGCTTCAATTGAAACAGCATCTGGTTAAAATGGAGACAAACCTTTAGCAATTTCATCAGCGTTTACAAACTCTTTACATTCTAAAATCTCGGGTAATATTGTAAAAGAAGCCGTTGTTTTACTGGCTCCATTACAACCTGCTATTATGTATATATTTTTGACATCAAGTTAAATTTACAATTAAAACATATTACATAGACACTAAAATCATGACTGAAATAGAAACATCAGCACAAAAAATTAGGGTGTTTGACAAAAAAATAATACTAGAAACAAGTAAATACCCACTTCCTCGCGCAGTTCCTGACGCAGAAACTAAAAAGGACCTACGATTTAACGTAAGTCCTTGATTTTCTGAAGCGAGAACGAGATTTGAACTCGTGACCTCATGGTTATAAATCACTGATTATCAATATTTTATAACCTGAAATATCCTTCTTGTAACTTAGATTAGACCTTAGAGATAGTGAAATTGTCAGCTATTTTGTAAGCCCTTAAATTTTTAAGTATTCTTTCGAAAATTTCGAAAATTTACGGTTAAACTTGCTTAAATAGTCAGTCAATTATTCTAAAATAGGGTTGACCGACTATTTAGACCTGAAGCCCGGATGTTGATCTTAAATATCGTTGTAGCTGCATACAACATACGACCACCTCATAGTAAAAAATAATTACTGCAATTGTGCCGATGGTGTTTTTCAAAATAAAGCCTCGGTTATTTTTGCCGGGGCTTTATTAAATATACCCCGTTGATAATTGAAACTAATTACTGCTTATTAAACATTTTCACCTTGAAAAGATTAGGATGATTTTTTCAGAATAATGTTCGTATTCGTTCAAAAAACGTAACCATTACAGAAGTGAAAGAGATGGCGATGTTAGTCTTCATGAGCCAAATAATGAAATAAATTTTGGAAGGCAGTTCACTGGCAATGGAGTAAATAATCTGAATAAGCTAATATAGGGAAAGGGATTATTTATACTTATTTTTTTGTGCCTTTTCCTCTTTAATGGAAATAGTTTATCACTTATTACCTGAACTTACATCTTATCTTTATTTAAAGGCAATTTGAAGCTAATTTTACCCTATGAATATTTCCCTGAAAAATCAAAGAATCCTTGTTACAGGAGCTTCCCGAGGAATTGGCAGAGCCATTGCAAAGCAACTTTCCGAATCCGGTGCTGAGGTGATCATCCACTACAATTCTAACAAGTCAGAAGCTGATAAATTGAAAAATGAGCTTCAAAATCCAAGTTTTACAGAGTCATGTGATCTTTCGGATTCTTCTCAGGTGAGAGGCTTCATTCCCAGACTTGTTCAAAAATATGGTCCGATATCCGCGCTGGTAAACAATGCCGGAATTTCCCAGAGTGCAGCGGATTCATTGCCAACGAATGAATGGTTAAAAATTTGGAAACTAACCTTCTCTGTAAACACAACGGCTGTCGGGATTTTATGCAAAGAATTTATCGATCATTCCAAAACTCAGCAGAATGGTCGAATCGTAAACATATCCTCGCGAGCAGCTTTTCGTGGTGATACGACAGATTATATAGCCTATGCCGCTTCCAAAGGGGCAATTGTAAGTCTCACCCGATCAATTGCAAGACATTACGGAAAGCAAGGAATCAAAGCATTTTTAATAGCTCCCGGATTTACCCGGACGGACATGGCCAATGCTATCCTGGAAGAATACGGTGAGGACTTTGCTTTGAACGACATTGCGCTGAATGAACTTACAACACCGGAAGATATCGCACCCATGGTCACCTTGCTTTGTTCCGGGTTGGCAGATCATGCGACTGGAACGTCGATTGATATGAACGCCGGATCATACGTTCGGTAAAAACGCTCAAGCATAAAAAAGGAAGAATTTCGGGCGAATACCCATCAGGTTGTTGATAGGATGGCGGATTATTTAGAGGAAAAAGAGAATTATCCCGTCACTTCTGATGTAGCTCCAAAGGCCATTTTCAATCAAATGCCTCTTCTTTACCTGAGATGAATAGGCGGGATTAAAATCCTATATTTAAACAATGAACCACGATACACCTGTTTAGTCCATTTTCTTTCATGACATACATTCTTCTTTAATAGAAATTATTATGAAAAATATTTTTCAACAAACTTTATTTATCTCTATAGTAGTGCTGTCATTAGCCTGGTCAGAGCCTTCTGATGATATGATTTCACCTGGATCGCAGCCACAACTCAGTGTAGACAATAAAGGAGTAGTCAGGCTGGTTTTTGGCAGGGCTGACAGTATATTTTGTTCCACTTCAGTTAATGAAGGAGTTAACTTCTCAAAACCTGTTTTTGTTGGACATATTATCAATATGCATTTAGGGATGTCAAGAGGCCCGCAAATAGCAAGTTCTAATAGGTATTCATTGATTACAGCTATTGACAAATCAGGAAATATCCATTATTTTAAATTAACCCATTCCAGTGGTAAATGGGCGTATAAGGGCCTGCTAAACGATATTAAATCATCTGCTCCTGAAGGATTAATGAGTATTGCTTCAGATGCACAGGATAAGTTTTATGCTATATGGCTTGATATAAGAAAAGGTAATAAAAATAATATTTGTTTTTCTGCATTATATGGTACTGAAGAAAAATGGGGGGAAAATGTTTTGATATACATTTCACCAGATGAACATGTATGTGAATGTTGTAAACCAAGTATTGCAGTAAAAGGTTTAAAAGTAGCGATAATGTACCGAAATTGGCTTAACGGCTCCAGGGACCTCTACGTAAAAGCTTCTGAGAATGGTGGCAGAACTTTTAAGGAAGCTCAAAAATTAGGCATAGGTACCTGGAAATTAAATGGCTGCCCGATGGATGGTGGTGGGATTGCAATAGATAATACCGGACATATCACTACAACATGGCAAAGAGAAGGCATTGTTTATTATTGTAAGCTCAATGAGAGTGAAATAAAACTTTTAAAAGGAAGAGCCTGTAGTATCACGCTGAACAAAACAAATAATAAGAAAATTTTTATAACAATGCAAGATGGTGGTAATGTAAAAATTATGGATTTAGGCAACAAAAAAGATTTTTTTGTAGGTAAAGGCAGTTTTTTGAAGTCACTAATGTTACCTGATGAAAATATTATATGTACCTGGGAACAGGATAATAACATAAAGTTTAAGAAAGTTACCATACCGTTTATGAACAGTGTGTTTGTACACTAACTGCACTTTGTCTGATTTATTTTCTGATATGCCTGAAAAGAAAATACAAAGAAAGATAGATTTTGAAAATCCGGAAATCAATGGCTGTTCGGGCATTTTTACTATTCAAAAAAAAGTCCTAAATTCATCCAACGAGACTTTCTAATGTGCAACTAATTTGTCCACTTTCTTTGACGACATACACTAAAAAAATGCTTGTTTATGGAAAACAAATCTATGGTGCCTAATGTGGTACCCTCCATGGCACCTAATACACACAAAGACATTCCAGGCAATCCATCTACTGCAAAAAGTAGTGCAACAAAACTAAATGACCGATCAAATGGTCAACCACTTAGAATTTTAAGTGAAACAGATTGGGTGTTTTGGAAGCTAAATGGTTACGTGGTGATTAAAAATGCAGTGCCGCCTGAGCAAGCTTTAGCCACTGCACAATTTATCTGGGAATTTGAACAGAAGGATCCGAACGATAAAGATACATGGTACACCGCCCCTCGAGCAGAAATGCAAATGAAAGAGTTAGCCAATACCGGCATGGTAGAATGTTATAACCATCAACATTTTTGGAACAATAGGCAAATGCAAAAAGTATATGATGCGTTTGTAGATATATGGGGTACTGAAAAATTATGGGTAACCATTGATCGTGCAAATTTAAATTTTCCTATTAAACCTGGATTTGAATACAAGGCATTTATACATTGGGATTACGATCCAGAAACAAAACCCGTAAATGTACAAGGCGTATTAGCATTGGCAGATCAGACTGACGAGCAAATGGGGGGCTTTCAATGTATTCCGGAATTATTCAGAACCTATGATACCTGGAAATTAACACAACCTATAGATAGAGATCGTTTCAAACCAGATACAACTGGTTTCGAACCAGAAAAAGTAAAATTAGAAGCGGGTGATTTATTAATATTTAATAGCTTGGAACCACATGGTATTAGAGCCAATAGAACTGAAGATAAAGTGCGTATTGCCCAATACATATCTATGATGCCTGCAGAAGAAGACAATGAAACATTAAAACAATGGAGAGTAAATTCTTGGAAAAATAGAATTGCGCCGGAAGGTTATGCTTTTCCCGGAGATCCTAGAAAATTAGAACAAATTAAATATCAAACAGCAGTCTTAAATGATTTAGGTAAAAAATTATTGGGATTAGAGAAATGGTAATCGCTTACTATCTAAAATAAAATAATTGCCACAAAACACAAATAACACAAAACTCAATAATGGGTGTTGGATCCCACCACATAGTCTCCAAAACTATTTTTTGTAGTCGGTAAACAAAAGTGCAGCGTTTTTGGCAACAAAGAGTACAGAGGAATAAAATGGTGTAAACCGCCAATCCGCCCTATTATATATTTCAGAAAAATCGCGGGTACAATAAATAGTCTGGGATTTATTTAATTGTATTATGGCTGTAAAATCCATCCGTACAGACCC
>JAYTSC010000475.1:0-1811 GCA_043745885.1 Bacteroidota bacterium
GGTTGCAAAAGATAATTACTATAAGGCAATATCCAATTAGTTGGATCTGAAATAATCCATTTGAGTTGATTTGTAGTATAATCAATTTTACAAATGGTACTTTGGTGCCTTCCAGAGACAATGATGGATTTATCTGTAGAATCATAAGCGAGACTATTATTATGGAACCAGTCTCCTGGGTAAGGTTCTACACGAAGAGGTAGATGTTTTCGTGTAGGATCCAATATTGCATACAAATTAATTGCTTTTACAAGGACACCGGTTTGATAATCCAATTCATAAATTTTGTCTTCTTCTGTTTGATTAACCGATGCATCCCCTCCTGTAAACAATATATTTCCATTAGGTAATAACAGAAAATCGTGGTGGCAAACAATGGGTGTATAAATTTCTTTGTAAACATTTCCCATTAAATCAACTTCTTTAAATATATTATTATAATAATATTGTAAGAAATGACCGTTGGGCATGGGTTTCATATCTAATACTAATGGATTGGTCATATACCACCTAACCTTTCCAAATTTATCTATAACAATGGGAAAAAACTTATTAGGCGGAGTGTTAAATCGGTTGCCAATCGTTTTAGAAGGAAAATACAGAATGAACCCCGTTTTTGCATTTGCTTTATCCAGTTTATTCACTACAATATCAGCACTATCAGGAAATTCTGGAGGTAAAGTCCCGGTAGGAATCGTTACTTCTTGTGATGTCTTGCTTCCTTCTTTATTGGTGATGAATACTTTCACAACATTATTCGAATTTGGATATAAACCAAAAACATTCATATTCACATAACCACTGTCATTGCTGCTTGATCGATCTATAAAATCATCTCCATCCTGCCCTTTTACACTATACTCAACTTTTACAGGCTGGTCTGCAGAAACGTGCAATATGCCTGCCAATGGCGTAATATTATTTGGGTTTAAATTAAAAATTAGACTCTTAAAACTTGGATCAGGTAATTGATTTTGATTTAATTTTAATATAAATACTGCGGAAAAATCATGATTCAATATTTTGATGGAGAATGGCTTGTTATAGTCTATCTGTAAGTTTACCTTGCCATTGCCATTTTCAAGATTATATTCTTTAATATAGGTCTTTCCATCTTTAGCAATTTGCTCAACTTCAACCTTAGTTGTGTTTCTTACATTTAATTGTAGGTTAATATTTTCAAGTAATATTGACTTCGGTAAATTAATGGAATTCGAAATCAGGTAAGGCAAGCTGTCATACTTAATTGTACAGGAATAGCCCGGATAATCTATTAAGCTAACAGAGTCAAGAAGGGCTGTTGGTAAATAAAGAATCGCTACTTTGTCGGATTTTCTACAACCCAATAGAAATGCAAAAAATAGTAATGTAGTTAGTAAATTTCTTATCATGTAACGGGTTTTAAAAAATTAAAAATCGATAAATATGTATTCGGTATAAAAATATCATTTAATTATTATAGACATTCCGGGGAAAACACCCTTTTTTTAATGTTGAAACAATGGTTGTTGCCTAATTCGGGTTAGCTTTCAAAGGAATTTGTTTACAAGAGCCTATAAAACAAAAAAACGTTGGCTGAGTGCAAACGTTTTTTTAACAGATTCGAATTATGTTTATTTAGAACTTACCATGCATAGCATCAAATTCCTTGTATTTAGCATCAAATGTATCGAATGCTTTTGAATCTTTTCCACGAATCCTGTCGCGTTTATAAGCATATATGTTAGCAATAAAATCGACTGATTTATTGATGACAGATTTTTCAGTTTTATCACGGGTTGATTTATCCTTCATGATTTGGTAAGATTTTT
>JAYTSC010000476.1:0-7990 GCA_043745885.1 Bacteroidota bacterium
ATCGGATTATTTATTTCATGGGCAATTCCTGCAGTCAATTGCCCAAGGGAAGCCATTTTTTCAGCTTCAACCAATTGTATCTGGGTATCTTTTAAATCTTTTAATGCCGAACTAAGATTAGCATTAGAGGATTGTAACGCCTCGGTTCTTTCCGCCACTTTTACTTCCAGCATTACATTTTGGTCTTTTACTAATTTTTCGTTTTCCAAAGAGACTTGCAACGCCACTGCCTGCGATTGTTCTTTTTCTTTTCTTAAGGAATTTATTTTATCTGCAAGGGCAATGGAAAGTAAAGCAACTTCAAGAGCTGAACCAATATAAATAACATAGGTTGTGAAATTATTATACGGTAGTAGGGATAGATTTCTGAAAATGAGAATAATAAATGATATCAATAGTAATAACCAGGCTATTAAATAAAAGTAAGCCGGCCTAAACCCTTTTTTGGCAATATACAATGAAGTGCCAAGCACAGAAACTACACTTATCAAGCCATTGAAATTAAGCACATGGTAGCTAAAAGACAGTTTGGAAACAAAGGCAGCAAACAAGCCAATGATATATACTAACACCAAAAAACTTAGCCAATGATGCATTTTTTTGGCATAAAAAGAGGTCTTCAAAAAATGCATACTGAATACCAACCCACTAATGGCAGAGAGAGATGAAGTTAGAACTACGGCGTATTTATTTAGTGAAGGGGTGCCCGTCCAGATATAACGAAATTCATATCCGGCAGCAGTGGTTTGGGCCAAGGCCAGAAAAAATATATAAACGATGTAATACAAATAACTGTTATCCTTTGTGCCAAAAAATAAAAAGAGGTTATACAATAACATAACCAGCAGCACCCCCAGGTAAAGGCCTGTTACAATGGTTTGTAAATTGATAGATTCATGAATTGAATCGTATGTATAAATTTCACCCGGCACAATAATGGGGTGTTCACTAAACACATGCAAAAAATACTGCTGTTTATTCCCCGGTTGTAAATAAAGGTTGAATACCAGATTGGGAGATCCGGCTATGATACCGACGCTGGAAATTTCATTTCCTTTCCTTCCAATCAATATCGGCTTAATTGAAACTGAATCAACCCGATATAAGCTAACCCTGGAAAGATTCGGATAAGCAATCGTAAGAAACAGTGTTGAGGAATTCGAATTATTTTTTGCCTCAAATTTGAACCAGACACTTTTTACATTGTTAGGAAAAACAGGAATTCCTTCACCCCGTTTTTTAAATTCAACAGCAGGAATTACTTCATTGAAGGTCACATTTTTTCCGGTATCCACCCATTCTGCTAAATTAGGAGAAATAAGTGCAGATTGGTTTTGCTGGGTAATGGTAATGACTTGTGCAGAAGCGGATGGGTAAACATTGAAAAAAAATACCGGAAAAAAAGAAAAAAGTATAGACCACTTTTTTTTTAATAAAGTGAATGGAAAAATGAACATCAAGGAAAGTGGATTGTCTTTTTTACCAAACATAAGGAATAATCATTTTAGTGCTTTGCTGGTATCGTTTGTATTCATTACCAAATCGATGAATTAGTTCTTTTTCTTCAATCCGAATTCTTACAAAATAAGCAATGATCATGGCTATACAAGATATGATAAATCCGGGTAAACTTTCTAAAAGAACTCCTCCGGCAATAATGGCAAAAAAAGCACCGGTATAACTTGGATGCCTTACTATACTATACGGGCCCGAGGTGAAGAGATAATGATCTTCTTTAATTTGAACAGTTGGGGTAAAATATTTACCTAAATACACAACCGCTAAAGCACGAAAAGTGATGCCAATGATGATCATCAAGATACCTAACAATGTAAAAAAACTAAATCCATTATGATTGGTTTTTATATATGCCCAATCTAAAATAGGCGCAATAACGCTGATGGATGACATGAGTAAAATCAAAAGAACTGAAAACCGATCACTGCTTTTTTTATCACTGGTTTCTTTTAGGGTAAAAGCAGGTTGGGTTAGCCACATACAAATACTACCCAAAATGATCATTAGGATTTTGTAGTTAACCATCAATGAGGGATTTCCCAAAAGTGGTAAGATCACCATTAAAGCATTACTGATAGAAGCGAGTATCATTTTTCTCATCAGTGTACTATTTCATTCACTTCAGTAAAAGCAGGGTAGTTAACATTAAATTCATCCTTATTAATGGGTGGCAGTTTTAATGCATATTGGATGTTTATATAATGGTTTTTGAATGGAGATTTCTCCCTTGACAAATGTTCCGGGTGTGCACGCAAGTAGAATATTTTTTCTTTTTCGCGAGGATGTGCTGAGGAAAGATTAATTAAATCATCTGAAAACAAGGCGGTGGCAATTAAATCAATCTTAGGATAATAAAAAGTGCCTTCATTACCTACATTGGTTAATAGCTTACCTCCTATCCAATCTTTAAATCTGACTGTAGTAGGTGAACATAGCGAAAACATAGTATTGATACCCAACTGACTGGCCAAAGCCACAGCTACTCTTGAAGGAAATAAACTTCCAATTCCAAAACCAGCCACTTCTCTCGAATTCCATAATCCCGATAATTCAGCAGCTCCCTTTTGGGCAGCTATTCTTACAATTTCATAAATTTTGGAATCCATTTTACCGGTGGCTTCTTCAATGGGCAAAGGATGAATTCCATCTGCCACCTGAATTCTGGCTCCGCCATATAATTTCTCGCCATCAAGTGTTTCTACAACAATGACAAAAATGGTCGGATTCTGCATCCAGATGTCTGTATTGGTGGTGATGTTTTCTATACCGTATATAGATAAAACTTTTCTATGTCCGTCGATGAATTTTAGACAAGTTTCCGGATAATCAATAGCCCTAAAAGCCCTGATTCTTATTTCTGATACGATGGGGGTATTACTGCTCATTTACCTAAAAGAATTTAAAAACTCATCAAAATAACAAAACTATATCCGCTTTGTTGAAAATATAAACTTAGAATCTTCGTTTTTGTTTAAATTTACCACAAAACCATTATTAATTTTGAAATTATGGAATATAAAAATATCAATGTCCTATACATTGATGATGAGCCAAACAATATTACTTCTTTCAGGGCGGCATTTAGAAGGTTGTTTACCATATTTACGGCTGAATCTGCTGAAGAAGCGAGAAAAGTAGTGAAAGAGGAAACTATCCATGTTATTCTTAGTGATCAGCGTATGCCCAAAGAAACCGGTATTGAGTTTTTTCAATCTATCCTAACCAGCCACCCTGAACCAATTAGGGTCTTAATTACAGGCTATACTGATATAAATGCAGTGATAGATGCCATTAACATTGGACAAGTGTATAAATACCTCTCAAAGCCCTGGAATGAAGAAGAAGTAAAAAATTGTATTAATAAGTCTTTTGAAGTATTTGATTTAAGGCAAAAAAACAAAGAATTAACAGACAAACTCAAAGAAACAACTATAAAGCTTGAGTTTTTAGCAAGGCAGAATTTATTGTCATAAAAAAGCTATCCAAAAGCCAGATCAGTGATTTATTGCAGAAAACCGATTACCGTTTAATTATATATGGTCGAGTAGGTAAGGGCATTTCAGCCCAAGCTGTAAATTTTTTTCAGGACGAGTCAATTTGAGCATTTGATTCACGCAAAGGAGCAAAAGAGCAAAGTTTTTCTCACGGCAATCGTTGCCTGACGAACAATTCCAATCTTAGCTACCCTTCTTAAACAAAGCCGCAAACATAGTATCAGCTTTTACACCAAACCCTTTCAATAATTCACTCTTCACTAATTGTAATGAAAATGCATTTTCAATCATACTAACGGCTTCTTCATTTTCTTTTTTAAAAACAGAACAAGTTATATATAAGAGATAGCCATTTACGGCCAATTTTGGAGTTACATTTTTAAGAATCTTTTTCTGTAAATCGCCATATTCATTAATTTTTTCTTCCGAAAAAAAATACAATTGCTCCGGTGAACGGCTCCAAGTTCCACTGCCGGTACAAGGAACATCGCAGATGATAAGTTGGAATTGGGAATTGGGAATTGTGAATTGGGACAAATCTGTGAGAAAAGATTGGTATTTTTTGATACCTGCAATTTGAAATCTTTTTGTAAGGTTTTTAAGAATGTTGGGGCGAATGTCGGATACAGTTAGGGCCATTTTTGGAAAATGATCATAAGCTAGAATTGATTTACCACCACTGGCTGCACAGCAATCCCATACCGGAGTATTAAGTGATAAGTTGTAAGTAATAAGTGGGAAAAAATTAGCTATTCGTTGGGAGTTGTAATCTTGAATAACTACTTCTTTATCAATATCCAATATTGCATCAATTTTACTGGCATTCGGAAGTACCAGGCAGTGATTGGTTAATTGTTTGAATGGGATTTGTGCATCGTCTAATTTTTTCAACACTGGTTTTTCATGACCGGGTCGAATGCGTATAAATAAATCGGGTTGAATTACATGTGATAGGGCAAACTCATTCACCTCTATCACATCACTCAATTCAGTATGCCAGGGGAAGATGGTATTGACACTAAATGCAGGGTAATTGGATTGAATAAATTTTATCCGCTGATGTAAATCAATAGACCAATGCTTAATCCATTTTTCATCAAAAAGTAATTGCCAGTCACCTGCAAATGAATTGCATAAGAATAGCGCAATTTTTAATCTTTCTTCAGTTGCTAACGCGGATAAAGCATGCCCCAACCGAAAATAGCAATAACACAAATGCGTGATTTGCTTTCTGTCTTTCGATCCATGCTTTTTATTTTTTGCGAAATGTTGTTTTAGAAAATGTACCAACGGAACGGATCCATCATACTGACGAATTAATAAGATGGCTGTATTAAAATAAGATTGAAAACGCATACCGCCAAACCCCCGAATGGGGAATTAATTATGAAAAAACCTTAGTTCAAAATAGAATTAAGCTTACAAATAAAATTACTTAACTCCCACTCCCTTTTCAGGGGAACGGGTGGATGTATTTACAGTTCCAACAATGTCTTCACAGGGTCTTTCCCCATCAACAATAATTCCGGATTCTCTAATAACTCTTTAACCCTTACCAAGAAACTTACACTTTCTCTTCCATCAATAATTCGATGGTCATAACTTAATGCCAGGTACATCATGGAACGAATCACTACTTGACCATTCATAGCCATCGGTCTATCCTGTATCTTATGCATTCCCAAAATGGCACTTTGCGGAATATTAATGATGGGCGTACTCATCATACTTCCAAAAACACCCCCATTGGTAATGGTAAATGTACCACCTTGTAAATCATCAGCAGTTAATTTACTGTCTCTTGCTTTTCCTGCTAATTCAATAACTTTCTTTTCAATTTCTGCCATACTTAAACTTTCTACATTTCGTATAACAGGCACCGTTAAACCCCTGGGTGTACTAACCGCAATACTAATATCTGCATAATCATGAAATAAAATTTGGTCACCATCTATATAGGCATTTACCGTAGGCCACTCTCCCAACGCAATTGCAGCGGCTTTTGCAAAGAAGCTCATGAAACCCAGATTCACACCATGTGTTTCCTTGAATTTATCTTTGTATTGCTTGCGAACTTCCATAATAGCTGACATATCCACTTCATTAAAAGTGGTTAACATGGCAGTGGTATTTTTAGATTCTACTAGCTTACGACTAATTGTTTTACGCAAATTGCTCATTTTCTCCTGCCGTACATTTCTACCAAAAAGTTCTGATCCACTAAATACTTTTTTACCCGGATTAGCAATGGCTTCCATCACATCCTGTTTCATTATTTTTCCGCCAGTACCACTGGGTTTAATAGATGCCGTAGCTATTTTTTTGTCTGCAATTATTGCAGAAGCCACTGGCGTTGCCTTAACATCGTTCGAAACATTGGCTAAAGGATTTTCAATAGTTTGTGGTTTGTGGTTTGTGGTTTGTGGTTTCGTACTTTGTACTTCTTCCTTTATACTTGGCTTATCTTCCTTCGTACTTTTCTCAGGTATCGCAGCAGTTTCATCTATCTCAGCCAATACATCACCAATATGTAAAGTGTCACCCTCTTTAGCCAATGGTTTAAGTAAACCTGCTTTTTCAGCATTGACTTCAAAAGTGGCTTTTTCACTTTCTAATTCAGCAATCACTTCATCTCGTTCTACCCAATCGCCTTCTTTTTTCGTCCATTTCAAAAGTGTTACTTCATTGATGGATTCTCCAATGGTGGGAACTTTTATCTGAATCATAAATTGAATTTGTATTTTATTAATTACCCTTCAAAAAAAAAATTACTAATTACTAATTATTAACTAAATATTGAAAGCTGTTTCTATAATTTCTACCTGTTCCAAAACGTGTATTTTATGATATCCGGTAGCAGTTGATGCGCTTGCATTTCTACTGATCACACCAAAATTGATGGATTTCAGGTTCATTTGCAAAAAGGAAGCTGCCCCCATATTTAAAGGTTCTTCCTGCACCCAAAACCATGTAGCTCTATTGTATTTTCTATGTAATACATCTAATTGCTTTTGTGGCATTGGATAAATCTGTTCCAATCTCAAAAGGGCAATATCTTTTCTGTTTTCTTTGATTTGCTTCTCAGCCATTTCAAAGTAAATTTTACCGGTACACAGTAACACTTTTTTTACCTGTGCTGCATCATCTATAAAAATATCGTCAATCACCTCTTTAAAACCGCCTTTGGTAAAATCACCGATATCACTAAAAGTAGCCGGATTTCTTAAATTCGCTTTTGGCGAAAAATTAATGAGGGGCTTACGAAAACTCCAGGTTAGTTGTCGTCTGAAAGCATGAAAAAGATTTGCAGCAGTAGTAATATTTGTAATAACCATATTGTTCTCAGCACACATTTGTAGAAATCTTTCCATTCTCGCACTACTGTGCTCAGGCCCCTGACCTTCATATCCATGAGGTAGTAACATCACCAATCCATTTTGTCTCTGCCATTTTTGTTCTCCTGCAGCAATAAACTGGTCAATCATGGTTTGTGCACCATTGGAAAAGTCTCCAAATTGTGCTTCCCATATTACCAAAGCGTTAGGATTAGCCATAGCATAACCATATTCAAATCCTAATACTCCATACTCGCTTAACAGTGAATTATAAATGCGCAGTTTTTCTTGTTTTTCCTGAAAATGATTGAGGCGATTATATCCTTTATTCGTTTGTTCATCACGCAAAATAGCATGGCGGTGACTAAACGTACCTCTTTGAACATCCTGTCCGCTCATTCTAACAATATTTCCTTCAATCAATATGGAACTATACGCCAAAAGCTCAGCAGTGGCCCAATCTATTTTCTGTTCAGTTTCTAGTATTTTAATTTTTTCTTGTAATAATTTTTCTACTTTTTTCAGTGGATGAAAACCTTCTGGCCATTGCATAAGTGAATTGAAAAGCCTGATAACTTCCTCTTCACCGATTGCAGTAGTTGGAGATAAATCAAAATCTTCATCTTTCGCTTTACGTAAACTTTTCCAAGCAAGTTCAGGTGGTTGATACGTATAAGGCAATGGATTTTGTTTTATCTCATCCAGTCTTTCTTGCAAATCAGACCAGAACTTTTTTTCCATTTCCTTTGCCAGTTCCTGTGCATCTGCTTCTCCGCTCTTAATTAGGTATTGGGTATAAATTTCTCTGGGATTCTGGTGCTTATCAATTAAAGCATATAATTGTGGTTGTGTATATTTTGGATCATCCCCTTCATTATGGCCATGCTTTCTGTAACAGACCATATCGATAAAAATATCACTATTAAATTCTTCCCGATATCTCGTGGCTATTTCAGCACATTTTACCACAGCTTCTGCATCATCTCCATTAACGTGTAAAACCGGAGCCTGAACCATTGCTGCCACGGATGTGCAATAATCTGCACTTCTAGCATCATCAAAATCTGTAGTGAAACCAATTTGGTTATTGATTACAAAATGAATGGTTCCTCCGGTATAATATCCCCTCAGGTTACTCATCTG
>JAYTSC010000477.1:0-3235 GCA_043745885.1 Bacteroidota bacterium
CCGGCTATTGTAAAACCTGCTACGGTTACTTCTTTTCTAACCGAAGCAGTAGTAAAGCAAATTGCAGCTTCCGGTATATTACCTGATGGTGCTTTACAACTAATATGTGGTAGTGCCGGTGATTTATTAAGCCATGTTAGTTCACAGGATGTGGTAACTTTTACGGGGTCGGCTTCTACCGGATTACTGTTGAAATCGGGTAAAAGAATTTTAGAGGAGAACGTACCCTTCACCATGGAAGCAGATTCTTTAAACTGTATTGTGTTAGGTGAAGACGTAAATCCTGAAATGCCTGAATGGGATATTTTTATCAAAGAAGTAAGAAAAGAAATGACTACCAAGTGCGGGCAAAAATGCACTGCTATTCGCAGAATTTTTGTTCCGGAAAATAAAATAGAAGATATTCAAAAATCACTTAGTAAAGCATTAGCGCAAACCATCATCGGCAATCCATTGAATGAAAAAGTGAGAATGGGTTCTTTAGCAGGAGAATCACAACGCATAGAAGTAAAAGAGCAGGTGCAAAAATTATTAGCTTCTTCACAAATTATTTATGGATCATTGGATAGTGTTGAAGTAATGGATGCAGATGCCCTGAAAGGTGCTTTCATAAGTCCTTTGTTATTATTAAACAACGAACCTTTTACCAGCCATGCCGTACATGAAGTGGAAGCATTTGGTCCTGTATCCACATTAATGCCTTACAAATCTATAGATGAAGCCATCGCTTTATCAAAAATGGGAAAAGGTTCATTGGTAAGTACGATTGTTACCGGAGATAAAAAAATAGCCAAACAATATGTGTTGGGTGCCGGAATGTACCATGGTCGAATGCTTATTTTGAATGATCAATGTGCCAAAGAAAATACGGGGCATGGCTCACCTTTGCCATTATTAGTACACGGCGGTCCCGGGCGAGCAGGTGGAGGTGAAGAGATGGGAGGTATTCGGGGCGTTAAACATTATATGCAACGAGTAGCAATTCAAGGGTCACCTGATATGATTACAGCAGTAACTAATGTATACCAGCCAGGTGCAACAGGAAACCTGGCGACCATACATCCTTTTAAAAAATATTTTGAAGAGTTAGTTATTGGTGATCAACTACTAACAGAAAAAAGATTGATAACATCAGAAGACATAGACCGATTTGCTGATTTGAGTGGTGACCATTTTTATGCCCATTTAACTAATACAGATTTTACCGGAACGATGTTTACTAAGCAAGTAGCACATGGTTATTTCATTATAAGTGCTGCCGCAGGATTGTTTGTAAATAGTTATGAAAAAAATCCTGTACTGTTAAATTATGGAATTGATGAATTACGATTTACTAAACCTGTCTATCCGGGAAGTGACATTCAAATACGCTTTACCTGTAAAGAAAAGATTGGGCAAGAAAAGAAAGAGCCCACCGATATTGCCAAAGGGATTGTAAAATGGTTGGTGGAGATTATGGATGAAACAGGGGAAATGGTTGGGGTAGCGACTATCTTAACGATGGTGGCAAAAAAGTTTCAATAAGAGTGTAATAAGAGAGAAAGAGTGTTGCAAGAGGAATTCTCTTTGGCTCTTTTTCTATTATTACACTTTTATTGAAACCCTTTTAAGATTAAATCAGTGCGTACTAACACCTAATCAAATTTTCAAAAATCCTAAGTATTATGCATGATAATATGCATAATTATGAAAGATGTAAATAATATTACCGGCCAAATACTAGATTCTTGTATTAAAATTCATAATGAATTAGGCCCCGGATTGTTTGAATCAGTTTATGAAGATGTATTAATGTATGAATTAATAAAAAGAGATCTTTCAGTAGAAAAACAGAGGGCTATTCCGATTATTTATGAAAACATTAAATTTGAAGATGGCTTCAGGGCCGACTTAATAATAGAAAAAGTGGTGATAATAGAAATTAAATCCATTGAACAATTATCACCTGTTCATTTTAAACAAATTCACACTTATTTGAAACTTTCAAATATTAAAAACGGACTTCTTATCAATTTTAATGTCAAACTAATGAAAGATGGTTTTAATAGGGTATTTAATAATCATATAAAAGTTTAAAGTATATTTATTGTATGTCTGAAGATGTAAAAGAAGGTTACGTAAAAGTGGAGAGTGCTCAGGGAATTGCCACAATAGAATTCTATCACCCCCAAAGTAATTCATTACCAGCCAGTTTGCTTACAACACTGGCTAAAACCATAAAAGAGGAAGGGGAGAATGTAGAAACCAAAGTAATTATCCTTCGTTCCGGAGGTGAGAAAATATTTTGTTCAGGGGCTTCTTTTGATGAATTGGCAGCTATTAAAACAGAAGCAGCAGGTCTTGCATTTTTTTCCGGCTTTGCACATGTGCTGAATGCCATGCGAAAAGCACCCAAATTCATTATTGCAAGGATTCACGGAAAATGTATTGGTGGTGGTGTTGGACTGGCTGCCGCAGCCGATTACGCCATTGCATTAGAAGGTGCGGATATTAAACTAAGTGAACTGGCAGTAGGTATTGGCCCCTTTGTTGTGGGACCTGCAGTAGAAAGAAAATTGGGCTTATCGGCATTTTCACAACTTACCATTGATGCGTCTATGTGGCGTTCATCAGACTGGGCCCGTCGAAAAGGATTGTATGCAGAATTGCATCCTGATCTGGCTGGTATGGATGCTTCGATTATACGATTAGCTGCAACCTTATCTCAATCGAATCCGGAAGCGATGAGTGAGATTAAAAAAATATTATGGAAAGCCACAGATAGTTGGGATGCGTTATTACCGGAACGTGCGGCCATTAGCGGGAAACTAATCTTAAGTGAATACAGTAAAAACTTTATTGCATCCTTCAAAGAAAAAGAAGGGAAATAATCTTTAAAAGAGAGTAAAATTTAGTAGAATAAAATTCGTTTACAAATCATCATAAGCATACAGCGGATCAATCGGAGTTCCGGCCTTCATTTCAAATACCGGATTAATAATTCCGTCTTTTAAACCATATACCCATCCATGAATATCAGGTCGCTGTTCATTCTTCCAGGCTCTTTGTACAATAGAAGTTTTAGCCAGATGTAATACCTGTTCTTTCACATTGAGTTCTACTAATCTGTCGAATTTGGATTCTTCATCTTGTATTTCATTCAATTCTTCATTATGTAAGCGATAAACATCTTTAATATTTCGCAGCCACATATTTAATACCTGCTTAAAATCATGGTTGGTCATAGCAGCTTTTA